>NZ_JBHZAV010000037.1:0-68109 GCF_042754445.1 Embleya sp. NPDC059213 | reverse complement strand
GGCTCCATCGAGCCGATCCGGCGCCGATCCGCGTCCGGTGGCAGCGCTGGCTCAGTGGCCCGCGCCGCCCTCCGCGCCGAGCGGACGCTCCCACCGCGGCATCAGGAAGGCGAGCCCCCACGCCGCGGCCAGCGCCAGTGCACTGGCGGTGAGACCGATGGTGAACCCGTCGTCGAACACCGCCCGCACCGCGTCCGCCCCGCGCGCCGCGCCCACGTGGTCCTCCACGTGGCCGAAGAACAGCGTGCCGAACAGCGCCACCCCCAGCGCGCCCGCGAGCTGCTGGACCGCGTTGAGCACGCCCGAGGCGGAGCCGATCTCGTGGTCGTCCACCCCGGCGAGCGCGATGCCGAAGAACGGCGCCATCAACAGACCGAAGCCGAAGCCCGCGAGCGCCGTGGCCGGCAGCAGGACCCAGGCGTTCACCGGGCCGTCGTGCATCGCGATGGTGCCGCCGATGCCGATCACACCGAGCAGGCCGAGCAGCAGGCCCGCGTGCAGGACCCGACGGCCGTACCTGGCGGCGAGCACCGCGCCGGCCAGCCCGGCGCCGACGGTCGAGCCGAGCGACCACGGGATCAGCGCGAGCGCCGCGTGGGTGGCGGTCCAGCCGAGGCCGACCTGGAGGTAGAGGCCGAGCACGAGCATCAGGCCGATCATCGAGCCGAACATCATCAGGCCGACCGCGAGGGCGCCGGTGTAGGCGCGGTTGCGGAACAGGCTGATCTCCACGAGTGCGTCGCGGCCCGCGCGGCTGCTGCGCACCTCGTACCAGGCGAACAGCGCGAGCACCGGCAGCGAGCCGGCCATGCAGGCGAACGTCCAGCCGGGCCAGCCCTGTTCGCGCCCCTGCACCAGCGGATAGACGAGCAGCACCATCGCCGCGGTGACCAGGATCATGCCCACGACGTCCAGGCCCGGCCGGCGCGCACCGGCCGCCTCCGGGGTGGGTCGGGGCACCACCGCGGCGCCGGCGAAGAAGGCGAACAGCCCCAGTGGCACGTTCACCAGGAACACCGCGCGCCAGCCCAGACCGAACAGGTCGGCGTCCATCACCACCCCGCCCAGGATCGGCCCGAGCACCGCGGCCAGGCCCATCGCCGGCCCGAACACCGCGAACGCCGCGCCCACCTCGCGCTCGTCGAACATCTCCCGGATCAGCCCGAACGCCTGCGGCACCATCAGCGCCGCGGCGAGCCCCTGCAGGCCGCGGGCGCCGATCAGCATCTCCGGTGACTGCGCCAGGCCGCACAGCGCCGAGGTGAGGGTGAAGGCGAGCACCCCGCCCAGGAACATCCGTCGCCGGCCGAGGATGTCGCCCAGTCGGGCGCCGGTGATCAGGAACATCGCGAACGCCAGGGTGTACGCGGCCGAGAACCACTGGAGGTGGGTCGAGGAGCCGCCCAGGGCGTCCCTGATGCCGGGGCCCGACACGTTGACGATGGTCGCGTCGAGCAGGTCCATGATGTCGGCGCCCATGACCACGGCGAGGCCGATCCACCGGAGCGGGTAGGCCGGCCGGCGCTCCCCCGGCTCGGCCTCGATCGGCACCGCCTTGCTGGTGTCGGTTTCCATCGTCTCCCCCTGCTGCTCGAACACCGTTCGCACATCGAACGGCGTTTCATCCACGAACACTGTTTTAGCTACGAACACTGTTCGCGTCAAGTACAGTGTTCGTAAAGCCGAGTGACGCGATCGGCGAGGGTTGGTCGAGGAGGTGGCGCCGTGTCCGAGGTTCCCGAGGTTGCCGAAGTGCCCGTGCCGCCGTGGCGCACGTCGCCCAGGAGTCGGTCGCCGCGCAAGCCGACGCTGACCCAGGAGGCGATCGTCACCGCCGCGCTGGAGATCATCGACGCGGAGGGCATGGACGCGCTGAGCATGCGCCGGGTCGCCCAGCGCTTCGACACCGGCGCGGCCTCCCTGTACGCGTACGTCGCGAACAAGGAAGAGCTCGTGGAGCTGGTGGTGGACCGGGTCAACGGAGAGGTGCGGATTCCGCTCGCGGATCCCGATCGCTGGCGCGAGCAACTACGCGAGGCGATGTTCGCGATCCGCGACGTCTACGCCGCACACCGCGATCTGGGTCGGGCGTTGATCGGCGCGGTGCCGATCGGGCCGAACTCGCTGGACTCCAGCGAGCGGCTGCTGGCGATCCTGCGCGCGGGTGGACTCTCCCCGAAGGTGAGCGCGTTCGCGGCCGACCTGCTGTCCATGTACACGGTGATGTCCGGCCTGGAAATGGGCGGCCAGAACACCATGCACGGGGCGACCGACGAGGAGCGCGGGGCCTATTACACCGCCCTGCACGACTACTTCGCGTCCTTGCCCGCCGCCCGCTTCCCCACGTTGACCTCGCTCGGCGACGCGCTCACCTCGGGCGACGGCGACGAGCGCTTCGCGTTCGGCATCGACGTGTTGTTGCTCGGCATGATCGCGTACACCGACCGGGAGTCCTGACTCGGCGTCAGGAACCCGGCCAGGATCGGGATCACCGCACAGATGGTGTACGCGACGGGATAGCCGCCCGGGCCGCCGATGAGCGCGCCGAACACCGGCGGCCCGGCGGCGGCGGTCAGGTTCTGGCCGGTGTTCTGGATGCCCATCACCCGTCCCGCCCACGCGCTGCCCGCGAGTTCGGCGACCGCGGTGAAGGCCAGTCCGTTCCAACTCACCGTGGCCACCGAGGCGAGCAGCAGGAAGACGATCGCCGGCGGGCCGCCGATCGTCGAGGTCAGCGCGAGCGCGCCGACCACCACGGCGTTGACCACGCACAGCGTGCGCATCGGCCGCAGCCGGGAGCCGACCAGGTCCGACCAGCGGCCGACCGCGATCCGGGAGCCGGCCGCCACCAGTTGCACGGCCGCGAGCAGCCGGCCGGCCGCGGTCGCGGTCCAGCCGTGCTCGGACACCAGATAGTCCGCGGCGAAGGACACCACGACGAACTGGGACACCACCAGCAGCGCGCTGGCCGCGTGTATTCGGTACAGCACGGGCGAGTCGTACGGCGAGGCGGTTCGCGCCGAGCCGGCCACCGACGCGGGTCGGGCCGGATCGCGGACGAGCACCGCGACCAACGCCGCGCCCACCACACACAACACGGCCGGGAAGACCAACGCGGCCCGGAAGCCCGCCTGGGTGCCGATCGGCGGCAGCACCAACGCGCCGGCCACCATGCCCAGCGGTTGCGCCATCTGCCGGATGCCCATGGCCAGTCCGCGCTGCTCGGGCGCGAACCAGCCCAGCACGACCCGCCCGCTGGCCGCGTTCACCGCCGCCGAGCACGCGCCCGCCACCGCGAGCCAACCCCCCAGCCACACCGCGCCGTCGCCGGCCAGGGCCACCGCGATCGCCGTGCCGGCCAGCGCCAGGCCGGTGGCCATCACCCGCCGCTCGCCCCAGCGATCCGCCGCCGCGCCCCACAACACCAGGGTCAGCAGCAGACCGAAGGTCGGACAGGCCACGACGGTGCCGGCCTGCGCGAGCGACATGCCCTCGTCCACGCGCAACACCGGAACGAGATAGGCGAGGCCGTACAGGAACACGCAACTCGCCAACTGTGCGCACATCCCGATGGCCAGCATCAGCCAGCGCCGGCTCTCCCCCATCGCGCCACCTCCACGTCAATATCTGTGCACCATACAAGCTTTCTCAGGGAATGAGACGAGAATCTCGCACTTCGAGACATGCGCCATGGAGCAGCATGGGAACAGGACCACCGCAACACGTTCCACCACTCTGGGGAGAGACATGTTCGATGTCGAGGAATGCACGGCCGGGCCCCGCAACGCGATCACCGACGTGGCCGGCCTGCGGGTCGGGCACGCCGCCTACACCGATGCCGGTGCGATGACCGGAACCACCGTGCTGCTCGGGCCGGTCGGCGGCTTCGTGGCCGGCGTGGACGTGCGTGGCGGCGCACCGGGCACCCGCGAGTTGGACGCGCTCGACCCGCGCAACCTGGTGCCCCGGATCGAGGCGATCGTGCTCGGCGGGGGCAGCGCGTTCGGCTTGGACGCGGCAAGCGGGGTGGTGGCGTGGCTGGCCGAGCGGGGGCGGGGGTTCCCGGTGGGCACGGAGCCGCACCAGGTGGTGCCGGTGGTGCCGGCCGCGGCGTTGTTCGACCTCGGGCGCGGCGGCGACTGGGCGCGGCGTCCCGACGCGGCGCTGGGCCGGGCGGCGATCGCGGCCGCCGACGCCGAGCCGGAGCACGCGGTGGTGGCGCAGGGCAGCGTGGGCGCGGGCACCGGTGCGATGGTCGGCGGACTACGCGGCGGGGTGGGCACGGCGAGCGTGGTCCTGCCCGGCGGGGTCACCGTCGCGGCGCTCGCGGTGGTCAACGCGGCCGGGTCCGCGGTGGACCCGATCGGCGGCCTGCCCTACGCGGCCGGCCTCGGCCTGCCCGCCGAGTTCCCGCTCGCCGCGCCCGAACACGCCGAGCACGCCGCCGCGTTGCACCGCGCCGCGGCCGCCGCCCAGGCGCCGCCCACGCTCAACACCACGATCGGGATCGTGGCCACCGACGCGGTGCTGACCAGGTCACAGGCGCAGAAGGTGGCCGGCGTCGCACACGACGGGCTGGCCCGGGCGATCCGGCCGGTGCACACGCTCTACGACGGCGACACCGTCTTCGCCGTGTCCACGGCCCGGGTGCCGCTGCCCGCGACCGATCCGGACACGCCCTACGGGGTGAACGCGGAGGCCGCCGCACTGACCATGATCCACGCGGCGGCGGCCGACGTATTCGCCCGGGCGGTACTGCACGGCGTGTTGACCGCAAAGGGCGGCGGTGAAGTCCCGGCCTACCGAGATCTTTATCCGAATTCCAGCTCCGCATACGGGCGGTAACGATCTTGATCGCTGTTCACGAATAGGGAAACCCGCCCGAGAGACGCCAACCGGACTGCCCTATCATCGGCGATTCGACGATGAGGTTTCCCCGCTTCAGAAGGGGCCCGAAGCAACGGAGCGGTTCGCCGACATGGGACACGTTGATCATTTTGCATACGGAGCCGTCACTCCCGGTATCGCCTACCTCATGTCCTGCGTCGGATCGGCTCTCGGGCTGCTCTGCACGACACGGGCGCGGGCGGTAAGCGGTTGGGTGCGCGCCCGTTGGTTGGTACTGGGCGCGACCTCGATCGGTGGTACCGGAATCTGGGTCATGCATTTCATCGGCATGCTCGGATTCTCGGTGCGCGAGACCCCGATTCGATACGACGTGGCCAAGACGTTGACCTCGCTGGTGCTCGCGGTGGTAGTGGTCGGCATCGGCATGGCGGTCGCGGGTCGGCGCAAGGCGGGCGCCGTGGGGCTGGTGCTCGGCGGGATCATCACCGGCGGCGGCGTGGCGATCATGCACTACATGGGCATGGCCGCGATGAGCCTGGACGGCTCGGTCGAATACGACTCGTTCCGAGTCGGCCTGTCGATCCTGATCGCGGTGGTCGCGGCCACCGCGGCGCTGTGGGCCGCGCTCAATGTGAGCGGATTCGCGGCGACCGGGGGCGCCGCGTTGATCATGGGCCTGGCGGTCAGCGGAATGCACTACACGGGAATGTCCGCGATGAGCGTGCGCACCGAGGGTCGGCACGGGATGGTGCACGGGGTGGAGGCGTCCCAATTCCTCGCGCCGTTGATCACCGGCATCAGCCTTTTCACGGTGATCACGCTGTTCATCGTCGCGCTGTCGCCGTCCGCCGACGAGATCAAGGAAGAGGACGAACTCAACGCCAGGTTGGCCCGGTTGGAGGACAACCGGATCGGCGCGACGCCGACCGACCGGGTCGGCACGCGCCCCTCGCACCGCCGCACGGAAAACGACCCGCGCGATTACTTCCACTCGGGTCGCTGATCCGGAATTTCGAATTCCGAATTCCGGCGCACTCCGCACGACGGCCCCGTACCGGCGCAGAGCGGCGGAGCGACACGGGAACGACCCGGCGCGGAGCGACCGGCCCGCGGTGCCGCGCCGCCCGCTCCCGCCGGGCCGTGCCGTGCTCGTTATTGGGTCGGTTCGAGGACCGGGCCCAGGGCGGCGACCGCGTCGAAGGGGCGTTCGCGCCGCTCTCGGCGCCTGTCCGCGAGCCGTCGGCGCAGGCCCGGTCGCGGTTCCTCGTCTCCGCGTGCCCGCTTTCGGGCGGTGCCGAGGTTGTCCCGGGCCTGGCCCTCGCGGTCGTGGTCGCCGAGTTTGCCGAACAGGGTCGCGGCCTGCTCGTGTGCGACGGCGGCCTCGTCGAACCGGCGCACCTGCTGGAGTGCGGCCCCGAGGCTGTTGAGGGCCTGGCCCTCGCGGGGCTGGTCGCCGAACTTGGCGAACAGGGCGGCGGCGTGTTCGAGCGCGGCGGCCGCCTCGTCGAACCGGCGCACCTGGTGGAGTGCGGCGCCGAGGTAGTCCAGCGCCTGGCCCTGGCGGTGCGGGTCGTCGAGTTCGGTGAACAGGGCGGCGGCCTGCTGGTGGACCTCGATCGCCTCGACGAATCGGCGCATCTCCCGAAGGGCGACGCCGAAGTTGTTGAGGGCCTGGCCCTCGCGGTGGTGATCGTCGAGGTCCGCGAACAGCGCGGCGGCCTGCCGGTGCACCTCGATCGCCTCGACGAATCGGCGCACCTCCTGGAGGGCGATGCCGAGGTTGTTCAGCGCCTGGGCCTCGCGGTGGTGGTCGTCCAGGTCCGCGAACAGGGCGGCGGCCTGGCGATGGGCGTCGATCGCCTCCTCGAACCGGCGCAGTTCCTGGAGCGCGGTGCCGAGGTTGTTGAGGACCTGGGCCTCGCGGTGGTGGTCGTCCAGGTCCGCGAACAGCGCGGCGGCCTGCCGATGGGCCTCGATCGCCTCGTCGAAGCGCCGCACCTGCTGGAGCGCGGTACCGAGGTTGCCCAGCGCCTGACCTTCGCCGTGGTGGTCGGCCTGCTCGCGGCACAGGGCGAGATCCTCCTGATGAGCATCGATCGCCTCGTCGAAGCGCCGCACCTGCTGGAGTGCGGTACCGAGGTTGTTCAACGCCCGACCCTCGCCATTGCGGTCGCCGAGTTCGCGGCAGATGACGAGGTCTTGCTGGTGACTCATGGTCTCTCCCGACGCGTCGCGGACTTCCGCCCCGACCGCCGTTCCTTCGATGGGTGGAAAGCGGCGTGGTCCGGCGGTGCATCCCTTCACATGGACACCTTCAGTAACCCGCTTATCACGGAGCGTGGCAACCGCACGGAAGTCGGAGCGGCCAACCGGGTGGCTGATTGAGCCGCATGGACGGCACGCCCGAGGGGCACGGGCCGGTGCGACCGACCCGCCGACGGCCCGTCGAGACGCTTGATTGCGTCAATGATTTGGCGCAGACTCGCACGACGTCTCAACCAGCGCCTACGCGTCGGCGGGTCGCCGGCGCGTGGTCAGGAGGAACCGATGCCGATCCCCGTACCCCTGGACGAATACCCGGTCCACCAGGTCCCGTTGTTCCACAGCGAGGTCGGCTCGACCGACCGGAACTTCTACGACCGCTGCATCATGCACGCCTACGACCGTGCGGGCGGCGTCCAGATCGCGACCGGCCTCGGCGTCTATCCGAACCTGGGCGTGATCGACGCGTACGTGGTGATCCGCAAGGACGGCCGCCAGCACGCGGTGCGGATGTCGGGCGCGCTCGGCCCGGATCGGCTCAAGCAGGAGGTCGGCCCGTACCGGATCGAGGTGTTGGAGCCGCTGGCCAGCGTGCGCGTGGTGTGCGACGCACCGGAGCAGGGCATCTCGCTCGACCTCACCTTCACGTCGCCGTTCGCGCCGCTGCCGGAACCTCGACACGTGCAGCGCAGCGACTTCAAGCCGCTCCTGGACGCGTCGCGCTTCGTGCAGATCGGCGACTGGACCGGCACGGTGACCCTGGACGGCGAGGAGATCGCGGTCACCCCGCAGACCTGGTCCGGCTCGCGCGACCGCTCCTGGGGCATTCGTCCGTCGGGCGAGGCGCCGCCGGCCGGGCGGCCCGCGCAGACCGCCGGATTCTGGTGGAACTGGATCCCCATCCACCTCGGCGACCAGGCGCTGATGATCATCGCCCAGGAGTCGGCCGAGGGGCACCGCTTCCTGACCGAGGCGATCCGGATCTTCCCGATCGCCGACGGCAGGGCGCCCGAGCAACTCGGCTGGCCGGAGTTCGACGTGCGCTACACGTCCGGCACCCGGCTGCCGGAGGGCGCCGCGATCCATCTGACCGACCGCAAGCGCAACGCGTTGACGCTGCACCTGGACAACCACGGCTACATCGCGCTCAACGTGGGTGCGGGTTACGGCGGCGACCCGGACTGGGGCCACGGTCAGTGGAAGGGCGCGGACTACCTCGACGGCGCGGTGTACGAACAAAAGGACCCCGAGGTGGCCAAGCGCATCCCGTTCAGCGTGATCGACCATGTGGCGACCGCCCGACTCACCGGCCCCGACGGCGTGTTGCTCGCCGAAGGGGTGGGCATCTTCGAGCACGGCACGTTCGGCCGGCACGACCCGTCGGGCTTCACCGGGTGGGATTCGGTCGCCCCGTAGGGGTCACATCGGGTGAAGCCGGCGAATTTTAGCGGATATCCGTCGCCGACATTCCAAAAACTCATAAGTTGCGGAAGTACCGGGACAGTTCGCGATACCCATAGGCGCGGGACCGGTGTCACTCACTCCCGTGACCCGCCGACCGCCGGGCCGTGCACGCGAGTCCTCCCGCGCGCCCGGCCCGGCAGGTCCGCGCCCGCGCGGGTGTCGGCCCGCGTGGGTCTGCGCCGGATGCGATCCGGTGGGCTCAGTCCTCGGCCAGGAACGCGTTCAGCCGCTCCGTGGTCTCGATCCACTCCTCGACCAGGGACAGGACGACCTCCTGGGTCGGCCGCACCTTGTCGAGCATGCCCACGACCTGGCCCACCGGCCAGCCGTTGAGCTCCTTGTTCCTGGTTCGGGTGAACCGTCGGGACGCCGCGTTGAAGATGATGCCCTGGAGCGGCATCGGCAGCGGGTCGGGGTTGGCCGGGTCCTCCCACGCGTCGGTCCACCCGGACTTGAGCTGACGGGCCGGCTTGCCGGTCATCGCCCGCGAGCGCACGGTGTCGGTGGACTTGGCCTCCAGCAGGTTCTGCACCGACACCTCGTGGGTGTCCGCCTCGGCGACGGTCAGCCACAGGCTGCCGGTCCACACCCCCTGGGCGCCGAGCGCGAGCGCCGCGGCCATCTGCCGGCCGCCGCCGATGCCGCCGGCCGCGAGTACCGGGACGTCCGGGCCCACCGTGTCCACGACCTGCGGGATGAGCACCATCGTGGAGATCTCGCCGCAGTGCCCACCGGCCTCGGTGCCCTGCGCGACCACCACGTCCACGCCCGCCTCGACCTGCTTCTGCGCATGCCGCGGGCTGCCGCACAACGCGCCGACCAGGACACCGGCCGCGTGGCACGCGTCGATGATGTCGGCCGGCGGCGGGCCGAGCGCGTTGACGAACATCTTGACCAGCGGGTGCTTGAGCGACACCTCGATCTGCGCGCGCGACTCCAGGTCCACGTTCAGCCCGGCGGCCTTGACCGGCTTGTCCGCCAACTCGGCGGGCAGCGGCGGGATCCCGTGGCGCTCCAGGAGTTCGTCGACGAACTTCCAGTGCTGCTCCGGGATCAGCTTCTCCAGGTTGCTCGGCAGCGCGGCCTCGCCACCGCCCTTGCCGATGTACGCCATCGGGATCGCCAGGTCGACGCCGTACGGCTTGCCGTCGGTGTGCTCGTCGAGCCAGGCCAGTTCGACCTCCAACTGCTCGGGATCGAACGCGAGCGCACCGAGCACGCCGAAGCCGCCGGCTCGACTGACCGCCGCGACCACGTCGCGGCAGTGGGAGAACGCGAAGATCGGGAAGTCGATCCCGAGCTTCACGCAGATGGGGGGCTTCATCGCCAGAACCTCCGGTCACCGGGTGAAGGCCCCAGACTAGGAAGGCTCCTTGACCAAATCAAGGTCAAGGAGCCTTACCATTTTTCGCGCGAGCGCCGCAGCAGCGGGCGCACGCGCGCCGAACCGGGCGGCTACGGCTTGTCCGACCCCACCGCCCACATCGCGAAGTACTGCGCCGCCGCGCCGTACGCCTGCGCCAGCGCGACCTTGGCCCCGTCCACCTGATGCTCCCCGGCCGCGCCCCGCACCTGGAGCGCCGCCTCCAGGAACCGCAACATGCCGGAGGCGCCGATCGGGTTGGAGGACAACACACCGCCCGACGGGTTCACCGGGAAGTCGCCGTCGAACGCCGTCTCGCCGCGGTCGACCATCTTCCAGCCCTCGCCCACGGGCGCGATGTCGTGGCCCTCCAGCCACATCGGCTCGTACCAGGAGAAGGGCACGTACAGCTCGGCCACGTCGATCTGCCGCCGCGGGTCGGTGATTCCGGCCTGCTTGTACACGTCCCACGCGCAGTCCACGCCGGCCTGCGGGCGGATCGGGTCGCGGCCGTTGAAGGACGACGGCTCGGAGCGCATCGAGGTGCCCAGGATCCAGGCCGGGGCCCGGCCGTCGGCCGCCGCCGCGTCGCCGCCGGCCTCGTCGGTCAGCACGATCGCGCCGGCGCCGTCCGAGGACGGGCACGACTCCAGGAAGTGCAGCGGGTCCCACATCATCGGCGACTCGCGGACCTTGTCGATCGAGATGTCCTTGAGCTGGAGGTGCGCGTACTGGTTGCGCAGCGCGTTCTGCCGGTCCTTGACGGCCACCTGCCAGCCGATGTGCTCGGGCGCCCCGGACTTTTGGATGTACGCCCGAATCCACGGCGCGAACGCGCCACCCGCGCCGATCGACCCGGATTTGCCGCCGCCGAGCCCGAATTGCGCGTTGCCCTCGGACTGCTTCTCCCACGCGACGGCCAACACCCGCTTGTGCACCCGGCTGCTGACAAGGTGCGAGGCGACGATCGCGGTGGATCCGCCCACACTGCCCGCGGTGTGCACGCGGAACACCGGCTTGCCCGCCCCGCCGAGCGCGTCCGCGAGGTAGAGCTCGGGCTTCATCACGCCCTCGAAGATGTCGGGCGCCTTCCCGATCACCACCGCGTCGATGTCGCTCCAGGTCATCCGCGCGTCGTCCAACGCGCGCTGGGCGGCCTCGCGGACCAGGCCCGCGATCGACAGGTCGTCCCGCCGCTTCTTGTGCTTGGTCTGGCCGATGCCGACGACGGCAACGCGCTCATGGGTCATCGGTTGTCACCTTTCGCGGCGGAGTCGCCTTCCAGGACACAGACGAGGTTCTGCTGGAGTGCCGGGCCGGATGTGGCGTGCCCGAGCGTGCGCGAGCGCCCGTTGATCAGGATCTGGTCGGCTGCGGCGGCGATCCGCACCAGGCCGGTGGCCATCAGCGGGTTGCCGGTGAGCGCGCCGCCGGAGGGGTTGATCACCACGTCCTCGGCCAGGCCCAGCGACTGACGCAGGATCACCTCCTGGGCGGTGAACGGCGCCATCAGCTCGGCCACCTCGACGCCGGCCACGCCGCCCGCCCGCTGCCCGGCGATCCGGGTCGAGGACGAGTCGGTCAGGTCGCGCAGCGCCGGGTTGTGCACCTCGCTGCGGTGGTCCAGGCCGGTGATCCAGGCCGGGCGCTCGGTCAGTTCGGCGGCGCGCGGGCCGCGCACCAGCACCACCGCGCACGCACCGTCCGAGATCGGCGGCAGGTCGCTCTTGCGCAGCGGATTGCGCAGGTAGCCCTCGGCGAGCAACTTGTCCACGTCCTGCTCGGCGCCGCGCACCTGCTGCTTGGGGTTGCCGGCCGCGTCGCGACGCGAGCGGGCGGCGATCTCGGCGAGTTCGCGTTCGGTGGTCTTGCCCGACTCGATCAACTGCCGGGCCTGGAGCGCGGCCAGCGAGACCGGGTCCAGACCGAGCGGCGCGAGGTAGTACGGGTCGAGTTCCTGCGGGTAGATCGCGGCCGGGTCGCCGGTGGAGGACTTGCCCGAACCCATCGCGACCGCGATGTCGATGTCGCCGTGCTTGAGGCGCACCCACGCCTCGTACATCGCCCACGCGCCGTCCATCTCGACGTGCGACTCGTGGATCGGCGGCCACGCGCCCATCGCGTCCAGGTTGGGCACGAAGGAGAACGTGCCGCCGGAGATGTAGTCGCACGACCCCTGGCAACTGAAGCCGATGTCGGAGCGCTTGAGCCCGACCTTGCCCAGGGCCTCGTCCACGACCATCAACAACATCTCGGTCTCGGTGAGCTCCTGCCGGCGCACCGCCGGGAGCTGCGCGGTCGCGACGATCGCGATGTCGCTGTCCTGCCGCACTGCCGTCTCCCTTGTCTCGCCCGCGTTTCGACGCGCCGTCATCAGAACACCCGGTTCATGTACTGCTCGGCGGGCTCGTCCGGCTCACCGGTGGGCCGCCAGCCCTTGACGAAGCCGGAGACCGTGCCCCAGCCCTTGCTGGTGATCTCCGCCGCGTCCCGCTCGGCCTCGGGCATCCATTCCGCCCGGACCCGCATGCCGACCCTGATCTCGGACACCGGGATGTCCAGGATCTGCTGCTGCGCGATCACCATCTCGTCGCCTTCGAGCACGACGGAGGCCCGCGCGAACGGCTCGGTTTCCTTCTGTCCGGGATAGGGCGTGGGCGTGATGATCGTGTAGTTGGACACCACGCCGCGGTCGGGCAACACCTCGTCCAGCTCGGGTCCGAGCAGGATGGCGTCCACCGAGCAGTAACCCCGGCCCAGGAAGACCCGGTTGCACTTCGGACAACGCTGCCCGGTCAGTCGGCCGGCCCGCAGGTTGCTCGCGTAGCGGACCAGCGTGGGCGAGAGCACGTCGGTGTAGGTGATCTTGGAGAAGTACTCCATCGTCGTCACGTCCTGCGCCTCGCCGGGCTCCCCCTCGGGGCTCTCGGCGTGCTCACCGGGGACGAAGCAGACGATGTCGTCGATCCGGCCGACCGGCTCGTCGCGCCAGCGCGGGGCGACCCGCATGCCGGTGCTCACCGCGTCCTCGCTGCCGGCGTCCAGCACGTGCACCAGGTCGGTGTCCGCACCGTCCAACCGCACCAGCACGAAGGCGAACGGGCGGTCCAGCGGGTGCGATTCGATGGGTTCGGCGACCCAGGTCCAGGACCGGACGGTGCCGGCCGGGCCCACCTCGACGAAGTCGTGCGCGAGCTCGTTCCCGGTCTCCGGGTCGTACTCCATGGGCGGCACGATCACCCGCTCACCGGACCGGATCCCGACGATCCGACGGGCGGTCAGCTCCGAGAAGAAGCGACCCATGACCGGTCCGAGTGTGCGCTTGTAAGGGAACTGGATAGTACTGACGGTCTGTGTCGACACGGTCATCCTCTCGGCCTGGGAACGAGGTCGGCCACCGGCCGAACGATAGGTAAGGTTCCTTGACGAGGTCAATGGATGGCGAAAACATGTTGTCGTTTGGGTCGTATGGCGATGCCTTCGGCATCCGCCGCGGTCCACCACCATCCGCCACCTCCGAGGGGAAGCCGCAGATGTCGTACGACCTGCCCGCCGCGCTGCACCGCCCGGTCTTCGTCCCCGATCTGCTCCTGCACGCCCTGACCAGGCACGCCGACAAACCCGCGATGTACATCGGCGACCGGGTATTGACGGCCGGTCAGGTGCGCGACGAGATCAGCCGATACCAGCAGGCGTACGCGTCGCTGGGTGTGGTCAAGGGCACCATGGTCTCGGTGTTGTCGGCGAACCGACCCGAGGTGTTGTTCGCGACCGGCTGCAACATGTTGACCGGCTGTCGCGCGACACCGCTGCACCCGATGGGCTCGCTGGAGGATCACGCGTACGTACTGGCCGACGCCGGCGTCGAGGCGCTGATCTACGACCCGGGGCCGTACGGCGAGCGGGCGGCGGCGCTCAAGGAGCGGCTGCCGCACCTGAAGTTGTTGGCCTTCGGGCCGGCGTCGGACGACCTGGGCGTGGACCTGCTCGCGCTGGCCGCGAAGTTCGAGCCGGGGGTGCTCACGCCGCCGGAGGTGAACGCCGAGGACGTCTCGGGCTACGCGTACACCGGCGGCACCACCGGGCGACCCAAGGGCGTGATGTCCACCTACCGCTCCGGGGTGACCCTGCCGACCGTGCAACTCGCCGAGTGGGACTGGCCGGACGAGGTGCGCTTCCTGGTCGCGACGCCGCTGTCGCACGCGGGCATGTCGGCGTTCATCCCGACGCTGTTGCGCGGTGGTTCGATCGTGGTGTTGCCGCACTTCGACCCCAAGCAGGTGCTCGCGGCGATCGAGAAGTATCGGATCACCGCGACGATGCTGGTGCCGACGATGTTGTACGTGCTGCTGGATCACCCGGACCTGGACAAGCACGACCTGTCCAGCCTGGAGACCGTGTTCTACGGCGCCTCCGCGATGTCGCCGGCGCGGCTGAAGGAGGGCATCGAGCGGCTGGGGCCGATCTTCTTCCAGTACTACGGTCAGGCCGAATGCCCGATGACGATCACCGTCATGCGCCGGGACGAGCACGACCCGAACGACCCGGCGCGACTCGCCTCGTGCGGTCGGCCGGTGCCGTTCCTGACGGTGAAGCTGCTCGACGAGGAGCTGAACGAGGTGGCCCAGGGCGAGCCGGGCGAGATCTGCGTGCGCGGCCCGTTGGTGATGGCCGGCTACCTGAACAAGCCGGAACAGACCGAAGAGGCGCTGCGTGGCGGGTGGTTGCACACCGGCGACATCGCCCGGGCGGACCCGGACGGGTTCCTGACGATCGTGGACCGCAAGAAGGACATGATCATCACCGGCGGCTTCAACGTCTTCCCGCGCGAGGTGGAGGACGTCATCTCGGCCCACCCGGCGGTGGCCGCGGTCGCGGTGGTCGGGGTGCCGGACGAGAAGTGGGGCGAGGCGGTCAAGGCGGTCGTGGTGCTGCGGCCGGGGCACGAGGTGGATCCGGCCGAGCTGATCGCGCTGGTGAAGGAGCGCAAGGGCGCGGTGCAGGCGCCGAAGTCGGTCGACTTCGCCGACTCGATTCCGCTGTCGCCGCTGGGCAAGCCGGACAAGAAGACGTTGCGGGCGCGGTATTGGGCGGAGGGTGAGCGGCAGGTGCACTGAGGCGGGGCGGGGGGTGGGGCCTTCCGGGCCGGTCGCGTGGGTCGCGTGGGTTTTGTAGGTCGCGCGGGTCGGTGCGGGTCGGTGCGGAAGGCCCCGTTCGGGGGCGGGTTCGGGTGGTGGGCCCGGTCACGGGCTACTTCGCGGTTACGCGCTCGGCGAGGAAGTCCTCCCAGGTCCGGGTGCCGACGGTGGCGCCTTGCAGGGTCAGGTTCTCGCCGGCGCGGTAGGCCCGGCCGGCCTTTCCCGGGAAGCGCACCGGCATCATCGGCCGCCGCCGGCCGCGCGCCTGGAGGTAGGTCCGGCTCAGTTCGCGCATCCCGTACACCTTCGGCCCGGCCAGGTCCGCCACCAGGCCGGCCGGGTCCCCGAGGGTCAACTCCACCATCCGCGCGGCCACTTCGCGCACGTCGACCGGCTGGAGCCGAACCCCGCCCGGTACCGGGACGACCGGCAGCCTGGTCATCTTGTCCACGGCGGTCAGCATCAGGTCGTGGAACTGGGCGGCGCGCAGGGTGGTCCAGGGCAGGCCCGACTCGGCCACGGCCTGCTCGGCGGCGAACTTGGCCTTGAAGTAGCCGAGCGGAACGCGGTCGGCGCCGATCACCGAGATGTAGACGAGGTGTCGTACGTCGGCCGCCCTGGCGGCCCGGACCAGGTTGCGGGCGGCCTCGTCGTCGCCCTTGGGGCCGCCGGCCAGGTGCAGCACGGTGTGGATGCCGGCGACGGCGGCTTCGACGCCCTTGTTCTCGACCAGGTCGGCGGTCACGTACTCGACGCCTTCCTCGGCCGCGCCGCCGCTGCGGCTGAGCACCCGGACGCTGTGACCCGCGTCGCGCAGCAGCGGGACGACCAGGCGGCCGAGGGTGCCGGTACCGCCGGTGACCAGGATCGACTTCGTCATGACTGCTCCCGTTGTTCGGACCGGGGTTTCGGTTTCCGGTCTCGGCCGGGGCCCTCGCCGGGCTCCTGCTTCCCTGACGGACGAGCCGAAAAAAGTGTGACGGGCGGTGGGAGACATGGCCGGGTGTCCACAGGGTGTGCACGACGGCGGGTCCGGCGGCGGTGGGATCCGGAGAGAGGCGTCAACTCCCACGGGAAGTTGTCCACAGGCTGTGCACAACACCTGGGATTCGAGCGTGCCCCGAGCGGGCGGGGGCCGATACGGTCGTGGCCTCCGCCCGCCGGTGGCGGTGAGTGGGTCGGGGGTCAGCCGGCGATGGGTGTGTCGATCAGGCTGATCCACCAGGTGTCGCGGCCCGATGTGTGGCCGATCATCGCGTCCGCGAGGGTGCGGCGGGCGGCTTGTGGGGTGCGGCGCCACTCCGGGAATCGCCACATCCAGCGACGGATCTCGCCGAGGTTGTGGCCTTCGTGGTGGAGGACCGCACCGAGGTGGCCGACCTCCACCCAGCGTGGGCCGAGGGCCACCTGGCCCCAGTCCAGGACGGAGAGTCGGCCGTCGGGTCGGATGATCATGTTGGCCGAGGTCAGGTCGGTGTGCAGGAGGCGATTGCCGCACAGCGGGCCGCTCCGGGCGGGCGGGAGGTGTTCCCGGAGCCGGCCGACGAGGGTGGGCAGGCCGGCGCTGCGGCCGGGTCGGATCCGCCCGATGCGGTCCATGGCCCCGACGACCTGGGCCAGGTCGGGCGAGTCGAGGCACATCCGCACCGGCCGCCCCGCAACGTGCTCGAACACGAGGAAGCGCCACCCGTCGACCGCCCCGTGCTGCAACAGGCGCGGCGACAGGACACCGGTGACGGCGCTCGCGGCGATCTCACTGGTCTGCGCCCGAGCGGACAACGGCGCGGTGGCTTCTTCGGCGGCTTTGACGAACACGAGTCCGGTCGGGGTCGTGACGGTCGCCGCGAAGGAACTGGTGTGCGGCCCGACGACGGGCTCGACCGACTTGACGCCCCCAACTGCCTTGCCGACGAACTCACGTACGCGTACCGGGAGTTCACACCACGCATAACGCCGACTCACGACGCCCTCCGCACGGACTCCGCCGCACCCCGAGCCGGGACACCCGCCATGGGCAACCGAACCGTGCCCACGTCCCGCCCGAGCGCATCGACCCGCATCAACTCCCGGACGCAGCCGCTCAATTCGCTCTCCAGATCAAGCACCTCAAGATGCCCGATCGGACACAGATACGGCGACCGGCCGCCCTCACGCGGCTGCACAACGGCAACCCGCTCGGACGCCGCCGGCAACGCAACCACGGTCCCCTCCGGCAACTCGGCATGCCCGTCCACATGCCGCACCCGAGAACCCACAACCAGCCACGGCCGGCCGTCGGATCGATATTCTTGAATCTCCATCACTGCCTCACGGTGGATCGATGGAGACAGCGGCCGGGCTCACGCCTGGAATCGAGACGCCCGGCTGCTGTCGCTTGAAGAGGGCGGCAAAGTCCCCAGCCGCCCGCGTACTTGCCTCGCCGGCTATGAATCGCGCTCACGAGGCGCAAGGTTTGTAGGTCCCGCCTTGAGCGGCGGCACGTAGACGGACGCTGGAACACCTTCCGAAACCACGGTCTCGACACCGACGAGCCAGGCGCAACACCACCTGCCTGACACGCCCCTCGCAGCCGAAGGGCGCATCGCGCAGGATTCGACACCCACCTGAAGTCCCAAACAGCCTCCGGCTCCTCGCCTTTGGGGAAGTGGGAACGTCTTTCACCGGTCATGTAGTCGACAGAGCTCAGTCACACGGTCGGCCCTCCGTCCGGAGCACGAGCAGATGCGAGGAACAGAGACGAAGTCACCTTCCGTGGCCGTGCGATCACATTGACACGCAACACTTGTTCCGGCAATGTCGCATCAGAAAGTGCGTATTGAGAAGGGCGTCGAAGATGGAGCGCGTCATGGACGCGGCCGCAACGTTGCGAGCACTGCGCCGAGAGCGGGGCATGACTGTGGACGCCGTCGCCGCGCAGGCGGGGTGGGCCAAGTCGTCACAGTCAAGGCTGGAAACCGGTCACATGGCCATCGCGTGGAGCCACGTGGTCGCGCTTACCGGTCCACTCCAGTTGACGCCTGTGATGCTCGCGCGGTTGGCGCGAATGATCGGTGCCGAAGACACAAGCGGGCCACACGCATGGTGGACGCAGTATGAGTCCGTACTGAGCACACAGTACGAAGAGTTGATCCACCTCGAATCGCAAGCCTTGGGCATGGTTGCTGCATCCACCCTCGTGCCCGGCATCATGCAAGCCGAGGAATACGCCCGCGAAACCATCATGAGGTCTGCCTTCGTGCCCGACCCCGACGACGCCGAAGCTCTGTTGGCCGTGCGTTTGCGGCGCCAGGAAACCGTGAGCACCGGGCAAGCCCATCTCGCTGTAACGCTCTCGGAAGCCGCCCTGTGGAACGCCTTCTGCGGTCGGCTAGCCTTGCGCCGACAGTTGCGATATCTGCTCGAACTCGGCCAGTTGACGAACGTGAGCCTACGAATCGTGCCATACGACGCGCGCTCGCTGCCGTTCCTGGGGGCGGTCACGATTCTGGACCTGCCCGCGCCCTCGACCTCCGTCACACATGTGGAGTACGAAGCAGGTGCCCAACTCATAAGAGGTGAACGCGTCGTCAAGCGATACCGGCGTGATCTCGCGCTCTACCGGGACACTGCGGCTTCGGAAGATGTCTCGGAACAGATGATCCTTCAGAGAGTGGAATCACTATGACTTCTATCGACCAACACTCATGGCGCAAGGCCACCGGCTCTCAGGCACAGGAGGCATGTGTCGAGGTGGCGCCTCTGCCTACCACGACCGCTGTGCGCGACACCAAAGAACGAGCCCGCGGCCACCTCGAAATCGGCCCCAACGCGTGGACCGCGCTCGTGCGTGGGCTCAAGAACTGACCGACGGAAGATCGCGAACCTCGGAGCCTCGGCCCGGAAACTCGGGCGGTGCGTCCAGAGCGCCCATGTGGGGCACAACCATGGTGCAACAAGCGGGCATGCTGCGGGCAGGGGGCAACGGCCCGGAGGCGTAAAAGGTATGCGTGGAGCTGGTGGCAGTCCCACAAAGTCGCCTGTGCGCAACATCCCGGGAGGACACGGATATGACCGGCATCGACGCCGCACCGTGGCGAACTGCCAGCTACAGCATCGACAACAACGGGTGCGTCGAAGCGGCCCCCTGGCGACCAAAACCGGAGTCCGCGACACCAAGAACCGAGCGTGCGGCCACCTCGAAATCGGCCCCGCCGCGTGGACCGCGCTCGTGCGTGGGCTCAGGAACTGATCGGCACGAGATCGCGCGGTGCCCGGAGCCTCGGGGACGGGTAACTGCGCGGTATCTGAACGGGCTTGCTCAGGTGTCGAGCATCGTAATGGCGCTGCTCCACGGCTATCTGCTGCAGCGCGTCGCCTTCGGGCCCATCGACGCCGGCCCCTTCGCGCAAGCCGCCCGCACGCTGCTGTCCCTGCCCTGAGCATCCCCGCACCGAGGGGACGAGGATGGCAGCGTGCATCGGTCGCGGTCGGCGAGAGAACACATTTCGCCACGCATTGGCCTCGTCGAGGAATCGGATCGATCGTTCGCGCGGTGACGACCGTCCGAGACGACCGGCACCCGCACGGCCGCTCGGCGCCGACTCCATTCGGCGCGTGGAGCAATCCGCAGCGTCCGCTTCTTCCGGGGTCGGCCCTCGAGACGCAAGCGTCTACGTGGAGGCCGCAACTGCGCTGGTCACATCTCCAGGACCGTCTGGCGATCCAGACGACCCGACGAGTGTGCTCGCACGAGGTCGCCGACACTTGCGTGGCAATCCAGGCCCGCCTGCTCCAAGGGCACGCCCCCCGGGAGGGGCACGGCGCTCAATCCGAGTTCCCACACGTCTCCGTCGTCGCCGACCGACACTGCGACGACTGCCAACTTGCCGCCGAGCGGGAGTTGCGACATCACCCAGGCGAGGGAATCGGAACAGACGGCGCATACGACCAGGACGGGCCCTCCGTCGTAGGTGTCGTCATCGGAGATGCGACCGGCAAGAGCCACGGCCTTGGCCATCAAACGACGAGCGACCTCATGACGCTCACGTTCATGCTCGTCGGCGGCGATGTGGAGTTCCAGCGTCAGGCCGAGGTCCTGCCGTGGGAAGGCGAGAGCATAATCGATGGCGGCCATTTCTTCGCGGCTCGGCAATTCGATCGGATCGCCAAGGTCGATGGTGCGTAGCCATGTGTTGACTTCCGACCACAACCAGACGCGAGAACAGCCGACCACGCCATCGGGCGACGGGAACGGCTGTTTCGAATGGCGGGTGCCGTGCGTCCACTGGGTGACATTCTGGCGCGTTCGCTTGGTGCGTTCGGCGATGTCGGCAATTCCGACCAGATCGCGATCCAGGCGGATCACCCGCATGCCGGGCGCGACGGTAGCCGGCGCTGCGACGGCGGGGCCGCTCTGATCGCACCCGGCCCCTCGGCGCTCAGGGTGACGAAATGCCGGCCTGCGGTTCGAACCAGCATGGCGTCCAGAGAGTCCCCGTGAGGCGTCAGGCGGTGGGCGGTGGGGGTGCGAGGGCGGTGGCGACCTCTGTGGCGATCTCGATGGCTCTGGTCGTGAGTGGGGATTGGGTGCGGCCGGCCTGCCAGTGCAGGTAGATCTCGCGTGGCGGCACGGCGGGTCGTAGTTCGTGAATGCGCAGTCGGTCGTCGGATGCGACGTCGGCACCGCGGATGGCGAGCCACGGGAGTACCGCCGACCCCATGCCGGCGCGCACCATCGACAGCAGGGTGTCGTTGACCGCGCTGCGGAAGACGATCTGCGGACGGGCGCCGCTCCGGGCGATCGCCTGCTCCATTCGGGGCTGATCGCAGGTCAGCGGCCAGGCCACCAGCGGCACACCGTCGAGCCGGGCCGGCGAAACCGGGCCGTCCGGGAAGGTGCCGACGCCTGCCACCAGCAGGTACGGGTCGTCGAGCAGCTTGAGGTGTTCGGCGTCGCCGTCGATGCGGCCGTCGTAGAACAGCAGGTCGAGGTCACCGATCCGCGGCTGGTCCGGCTCGTCTTCGGACAACCGGATGTCGCAGCCGGGGTGCTCGTCGCGCAGTCGGCGGACCAGCGGCGGCAGGATCGCGTTGGACACGCTCTGGAACGTGCCGATCTCGATGCGGCCTTCCCCGGCCTGGAATCGGTCCACGGCGTGGGCCAACGCCTCGGCCCTGGCCAGCAGTTCGCGACCGTGGCCGAGGACCACGGAACCGAGTGGGGTGAGTCGTACCGGCTTGGGACCGCCCGGCCGGTCGAACACCAGGCCGCCGACGGCCCGTTCCAGCGCGGCGATCTGTTGGCTCACCGTCGACTGGGTGTACCCGAGACGGGTGGCGGCCCGGCCGAACGAGCCCTCCTCGGCAACGGCGGCCAACGCCGCCAGGTGGCGCAACTCGACGTCGGTCATGTCCGCC
Organism: Embleya sp. NPDC059213; assembly: GCF_042754445.1. Lineage (NCBI taxonomy): Bacteria > Bacillati > Actinomycetota > Actinomycetes > Kitasatosporales > Streptomycetaceae > Embleya > Embleya sp. NPDC059213. Next base: position 46,638 of record NZ_JBHZAV010000037.1, on the reverse strand, counting down.
AATCTAGCGAGGAGCATCGCGATTCCCGATCGATCCGATCGAAAATCATCGCTTTTCACGATTGAGCCATCGACCCTAACGTTCCGGACATGACCTCTTCTCAAGCACACGGCGAGCAACTCCTCCACATCAACGGTGTCGAACTGTGCGTCGAGACCTTCGGAGACCGCACGGCCCCCGCGGTCGTACTGGTCGCCGGGTCGTCCGCCTCAATGTTGTGGTGGGACGCCGATCTGTGCGAACGCATCGCCGCCCACGGCCGGTTCGTGGTCCGCTACGACCACCGGGACACCGGCCGGTCGACCACCTACCCGCCGGGCCGACCCGCCTACTCGTTCACCGACTTGACCCTGGACGTGGTCGCGCTCCTGGACACCCTGGGCATCGAACGCGCCCACGTGGTCTGCCAATCGATGTTCGGCGGGGCCGGACTCATCCTCGGCGTGGACCATCCCGATCGGCTCGCGTCGCTGACCTTCCTCTCCTGCTCGACCGGCGCCGACGACCTGCCGCCGCCGTCCGCCGACCTGGCCATGCCGGCCGAGCCGGACACCTCCGACGCCGCCGCGCTCGCCGAATACGTGATCGCCGGCGCGCGGGCGTGCGCCGGCGGCTCGCCGTACTTCGACGAGACCGCGATGCGAGCACTGGCCGAACACGATGTGGCACGCACCAAGAACTACGCGTCGACGCTGGTCAACCACTACGCCATCGACCAGGACGGCCCGACCCGAGGCGGCTTCGGCGACATCGCGGCGCCGACGCTCGTGGTGCACGGCGATCACGACCCGCTGCTGCCGCTGCCGCACGGCGAGGCGCTGTGCGCGGCGATCCCCGGGGCAAAGTTGCTGGTCCTGGCGGGAGCCGGGCACGACCTGCCGAGGCCGGTGTGGGACGAATTCGTCTCGGCCCTGATCCGGCACACGCAAGGCGGCCGATCGTGAGCCGGTTGCGGTCGGCACTGTGGTTGCCGCTGTTCGACGACCTGGCCGACCCGAGGGTGGTGGCGGGGCTCGCCGCCGACGCGGAGGAGGCCGGGTGGGACGGCTGCTTCGTGTGGGACCACCTGTCCTGGCAGGCGCCGGTAAGCCGGGTCGCCGACCCGTGGATCGTGCTGGCGGCGATCGCGACCGCGACCGAGCGGCTGCGGCTCGGCCCGATGGTGTCGCCGCTCTCCCGCCGACGGCCGGCCAAGGTCGCCCGGGAGACGGCGACGCTGGATCGGCTCGGCGACGGCCGCCTCACCCTCGGCGTCGGCCTCGGCGGCGACCGGTTCGGCGGCGAGTTGTCCAAGACCGGCGAGCACCTCGACGACCGGCGGCGCGGGCGCATGCTCGACGAGTCGTTGGCGATCCTGGCCGCCGCCTGGTCCGGCGAGCCGGTGCGCCATCACGGCGAGCACTACACCGTCGACGACCTCACCTTCCTGCCCAGGCCGATCCAGCGGCCCGGCGTGCCGGTATGGGCCGCCGGATTCCCGGGCCGCCCCAGGCCGATCCGTCGGGCCGCCCGGCTCGACGGCTTCTTCCCGATCAACCTGGAACACCCGGACCGGCTCGCCGAGACGGTCGCCACCCTCACCGAACTACGCCGGGGCGAGATGGCCTCGTACGACATCGCCGTCGCGCTGCCGCCCGGTGTCGATCCCGAGCCGTACGCGCAGGCCGGCGCAACATGGTGGCTGCCGGAACTCGACCCGGGCGTACCGCTCGACACCGTGCGCGGTGTGCTCCGCGACGGCCCCGCACGGTAAGGAATCGATCGCCTTGTTCGACTACGACGCGGAACTCGCCCGGTACCACGAACACCTTTGGGAGGCCCTCGACGTCCGCCCCGGCGATCGTGTCCTCGACATCGGCTGCGGCACCGGCCAAATCACCCGCCGCGCCGCCCGAGCCGCTTCCCCGGGTACCGCGCTCGGCATCGACATCTCGGACCCGATGTTGACGCAGGCCCGCCGACAGGCCGAAACGGAAGGACTCGCCAACCTCGACCTCGTCCGGGCCGACGCCCAGACCCACCCCTTCCCGCCGGGGCAATTCACCGTAGCCGTCAGCCGATTCGGCACGATGTTCTTCGCCGACACCACCGCCGCGTTCGCCAACATCGCACGCGCCCTGCGCCCGGGCGCACTCTTCGCACAACTCGTCTGGCAGCCCCGCGACCACCAGCAGTGGGACACCGAGATCCGAGCGGCACTCGCGCCCGGCCGATCGGCGACCACCTCGACCGACAAAACCGAAGCCGCCTTCACCCTGGCCGATCCGGACGTCGCAACCAGCGCCCTGACCACGGCCGGCTTCACCACCGTGCGGGTCACCGACGTACGCGAACCCGTCTACTACGGCCCGGACGCCGACCACGCGCAAGCGGCCGTACTCCACCTGCAACCGGCCCGCGACCTGCTCGGCGGCCTGACCCCCGCCGCCACCGAACACGCACTCGCCCGCCTGCACACGATGCTCGCCACCCACACCACCGCCGCCGGCGTATGGCTCGACTCCCGCGCCTGGCTGATCACCGCCCGCCGACGTTGACGCCGGGGTTCACCCCTGGGCGGTGAGGTGTTCGGCGCGGCGGCGGTGGAAGGTGCGGCGGTAGGCGTCCGGGGGAACGCCCACGGTGCGGTTGAAGTGGCGGCGGAGGGTGGCTCCGGTGCCCATGCCGGTGGCCTCGGCGATGGCGTCGACGCTGTCGTCGGTGGTTTCCAGGAGTTCCTGGGCCCGGTGGATGCGCTGGGTCAGCAACCACTGCAGCGGGGTGGTGCCCGTCATCGATCGGAAGTGCCGGCCGAGGTGGCGTGAGCTCATGTTCGCCCGGCGGGCCAGGTCCTCCACCGTCAGCGGCCGGTCCAGCCGTCCGGTCGCCCACGCGAGCAGTTCGCCGAGTGGATGGTCGGGCTGTTCGGGCATCGGGGTGGCGACGAACTGGGCCTGCCCGCCCGCCCGGTGCGGCGGTACGACCAGCCTGCGGGCAACCGCGTTGGCCACCACCGAGCCGTGGTCGCGGCGGACCAGGTGCAGGCACAGATCCATCGCGGCGGCCTTGCCCGCCGAGGTGAGCACGCTGCCGTTGTCGACGTAGAGCACGTCCGGGTCGACCTCGACCCCGGGATGGCGCGCGGCCAGCACCTCGGTGTGCGCCCAGTGCGTGGTGGCCCGCCGCCCCTCCAACAGACCGGCCGCGGCCAGCACGAACGCGCCCGTGCACAGCGAGGCCACCCGCGCGCCCGCCTCGTGCGCGGCCCGCACGGCGTCGACCAGGTCCGCAGGCGGCTCCCGGTCGACATCGGCCCACCCGGGGACGATCACGGTGTCGGCCACGAGGAGCCGGTCGAGGCCACAATCGGGTTCGAGCAGGAAGCGCCCGTCGGCCCGCACGCTGCCCGCCCCGCAGATCTCGAGCCGGTACCAGTCCTCCACCGGAACCGGCGGCGCGGTGCCGAACAGCTCGCAGGCCAGGGCCAGTTCGAAGTGCAGGATCCCGTCGGCGACGGCTATCGCAACTGTGCTCACGTCCGGAATTGTATACATCATGTCGTTCCGGACGCTCGTCTCGGCGTCGACCCGGCCGCCACGATGTGCGGGTGGATCCTTCGGACCGGGAGAGAAGTCGCATGCGCGCTGTCAGTCAGGACGTTCTGGGCGGTCCCGAGGTGCTGAAGGTGATCGAACCGGAGCGCCCGACGCCCGGCCCGAGCGAGGTGCTGGTCGAGGTGCGCGCGGCAGGCGTCAACCCGACCGACTGGATCCACCGCGCCACGGGTCTGATCCTGGGCAGGCCACCGTTCGTACTCGGCTGGGAGGTGTCCGGTGTCGTGGCGGCGGTCGGCCTGGGAGTGACGATCCACCGGCCGGGCGACGAGGTGTTCGGCATGCTGAAGTACCCGTACGGAAACGGCGCGCACGCCGAGTACGTGGTCTCCGCGGCCCGCCACCTGGTGCGCAAGCCCACGAACATCGACCACGTGCAGGCCGCGGCACTGCCTCTGGCCGCGACCACCGCGTGGCAGGCCCTGGTGGACACGGCGGATCTGCGGGCCGGACAGCGGGTGTTGATCCACGCCGCGGCGGGCGGGGTCGGTCATCTGGCCGTACAGATCGCCAAGGCGCGCGGCGCCTACGTGATCGGCACCGCCCGCGCGGCCAAGCACGACTTCGTCCGCGAGTTGGGCGCCGACGAGATGATCGACTACCCGACGACCGACTTCGCCGCGGTCGTACGGGACGTGGACGTCGTCCTGGACGGCGTCGGCGGCGAATACGGCCCACGCTCGTTGCCGACCCTGCGCCGGGGCGGCATCCTCGTCTCGATCGTGAACCAGGTCGGAGACTTGGAGGTCGGGCGATACGGGGTCCGCGCCGCGGAGATGCTGGTCGAGGCCGACCACGCTGCCATGCGGCAGATCGCGGCCCTGGTCGAGACGGGGCGACTGCGGGCCGCGATCGACTCGGTGTTCCCCTTGGCGGACGCGGCCAAGGCACACGAACGCGGGGAAACCGGCCGGGTCACCGGCAAGATCGTCCTGACGGTCTGAACCGCAAGGGCCGGCCGGTGGCGCACATCACGACACGCACAACCGACCGGCCCCGCGCCCGCAACCGCCCGCTACCCGCGTCGGTACGGCGAACCCCGGTGCGGGCAGGGCCGATGCGGGCGGGCGGCCACGAAGCTCCGGCGGCCCGTACACACCGACGACGTCGACGCCGGCGGCCGATCCGGGGCGGTGAGCATCGGGTCCTGGCGCAGGATGGCCGCCTGGAGGTCACGCAGCCGCGGGCCCGGATCCAGACCCAACTCCTCCGCGCACAACCGCCGACCGGCCTCCAGCGCCGCCAACGCCTCCGCCTGCCGCCCCGATCGGTAGAGCGCCAGGGCGAGTTGCGCCCGGGGCCGCTCCCGCAGCGGATGCTCCCGGACCAGGGTCATCAGCTCCCCGATCACCGACGCGTGCGCACCGAGCGCGAGTCGGCACTCGGCCGCCTCCTCCGACAACGCGGTGTGCTCCTCGGCCAGTCGCGCCCGCTCGGCCTGCGCCACCTCGTGATCGCCCAACTCCGCGAACGCGTCCCCGATCCACAACGCCAATGCCGCACGCAACAATTCGTCCGCCCGGCCGTACGCGCCGGCGGCGCTCGCGGCCCGGCCCGCCTCGGCCAGCGCATGCCACCGCCCGGTGTCCAGCCGGCCGGCCGGCACCTCCAGGGCGTACGAGTCATCGCGCGTAGTCAAGACCCGATAGGGCGCCCGCCGCCCCGGCTCCAACACTCGGCGCAGGCCGGACAGATAGGCATGCAACGTCGATCGTGCGCCGGGCGGCGGGCGGCCGTTCCACAGCTCCTCGGCCAAGCGGTCCACCGGCACCGCGACCCCCGGCCGCAACAACAGCAGGGTCAACAGCTCGCGCTGCCGCCTCGGTCCGATGTTCAGCACACTTCCGTCGGGACCCAAAACCCGGGTCGGTCCCAACACTTGGAAGGACAAGCCCCCCGACTCATCGTTGCGCGGTGGCTCCCCAACCTGCCCGCGCGACGGAATCCCCCTCGTCATATGGAAAGTGACGACACATCACCAGATGGGGTTCCGCTCCGCCGCGCAGTCGAGGGACCCTCAGGCTCTCCCGTCCCGCCGCCCGGCTTCCCGGGAAGGCGCGGGCCCGGCTCCCGGGAAGGCCCGGAGGCGGGCTCCCGTAAGGCCCGGGCCCGGAAAATAATCCCTTGTCCCGCCCGATGGACCGACATACATTGAGCCCCGCGAATCGCGGCGTGTAGCTCAGCAGAAGAGCACCGGGCTTGATACCCGGAGGGCGCGGGGGCAGGACCCGCCATGCCGGCCATGGATCAAACGAACAAGCCCGACGCCGTGCGCGTCGGCGAAGCGTATCCGCAGCTCCGATCCGCCCGTGCACTGCACACGGCCCTGACCCACGAGGATCCCGACACCCGGGCCGGCGCGGCCGAGCGCCTACGGCGTTGGCAGGACGTGGTTCGCGGCATGCGCGACGGCGTGCTGGACATCGGCTCGCGCAGGCCCGTGCGCGAGTTCCCCGAATGGGTCACCCCGGAAGTGGTCCGGGGCGGCTTCGCCACCGGACACCCGGCCGCCGGCGGCGAGTTGCGGCCGCACGAGATCGACCTCGCGGGGCGGATCGGGCTGCCCGCCGAGCGCGGCGCGCTGTTCGCGCACCACCTCTCCGTGGCGGGCCTGGCCGAATTGACCGCGCTGTTGGAAAGCGGCACCTACGACGCGGAGTTGCCGGAGGAGACGGCGCTGCTCGTGGTCGCCTGGCTGCTCCGGACCGGCGACACCGACGGCGCGCTCGAACTGGTCGAGGCCATCGCGCCGTTCGCCGATCGACTGCGGTTCGCGCCCAGGCCCACGGCCGCGCCCGTGCCCGATCCGTCCGACACCTTCCGCACCAGCGTCGGCGAGGCGCACGCGCGGATCGCCGCCCGCCCGCCGAACCCGGCCGTGGCCGCCATGCGCGAGGCCCTGACCGTCTGGAACCCCTACGCCGACGCGCTCCTGGCGCACTGGCTGGAGACCGTCGAGGCCGGTCGCGTCTTGGCTCGCACTCCGGACACCCGCTGGGCCGAGCGCGGCCACGCCCTCCTGGCCCGCCATCGCGTACTGGCCGCCGAGCATCCGCTGTGCACCAAGCACCGCCGGCCCAAGGAGAACGCGGCGATCCTGCGCACCGCACTCGCCGACCACCTCGCCGGCCGCGCACTCGACGCCCGGCGCCTGGGCCTGCTCGCCCGGGCGATCGAGGCGATGGTGACCCGACGTGGCGCTCCCGCCGGCGCCGCCCACGAGGCGCTGCGGGCCCGGCAGACGGCCGAGGCGGCCCTACCCACCCAACACGCCCTGGCGGCGGTGGTGCTGCGCCGGCTGGCCGAGCGTCCCCAGGACATCGGCACCGAGGACGTCGACGCGCTGACCGCCCCGGTGGACCCGATCGAGGCGTCGACCACGGGTCTGCCCGCCGGAACGGCGATTCCGCCGGCGATCCGGCGCATCCTGGAGGGCACGCTGAGCGCCCCGATCGACACGCTGATCGAACGCGGTCTGGTGCCGTCCGCCGAGGTCCTGGCCGAGTTGGTACCGCAGTTGGTCGCCGCGAGCAGCACGCGGGCGTACCCGGACGACGCCCTGCGCACGCTGATGGCGGCGCATCACCGGGCGTTCGGTCGGCGTCGTTCGTTGTTGCTGCTGGACCTGGCCCACCAGGTGCGCGCCGAGGAATTGCCCTGGGTCGCGGCGGTGGCCCGGTACCGGGACGGCGCCGCCGCCGAGGGCCGGGGCGCCGCCCGGCGCACCCTCGTGCACCTGGGGGAGTTGGCCGTGCACGGCTTTCCCGGGACGATCCTGCCCAATCCGCTGGTGGGCGAGCTGTCCACGCTGAGCCGGGCGGCCGAGACCGGGCTGCCGTGGGTCGAGGAACTGGCCGCGGACATCTTCACCGGCCGCTTCGCACCGAAGTTCCTCGCCGCGGCGAAGATCGCCGCGGAGCTCTTGGCGGGGAGCCTGTACGAGGTCTACTACGACATCGACTACGCGGCGATCGCTGAGCTGGGCGACGTGGCCGCGACCCGGATCGCACCCGCGCGGACCGCCGCGGAGCGCTTCGCCCTGCTGTGTCGCGAGCGGGCCGACGTGCCTGCCGGCGGACGACGATCGCCGGCCGCCAACGGCATGGTGATCGAGCAGGCGCAGATCCTGACCACGCACAACCTGGCCACGCTGGCCGGACCCGTCGGGATCACGCCGCGGGCCGGGTGGGCCGAGGCGGCGCACCGCGCGTTCGTCACGGTGTGCCGACTGACCGAGCACGCCGAGTGGCAGATGCGGCCGTTGGCCACCATCAAGGACGCCGCGTACGCGTGGCGCCAGGTGGTGTTCCACCTCTCGATGCTCGACGAGGACGCGGAAATCCGGGCGCTGGCCCGGCTCGACGAGGAGATCGCGCTCTGGGGCGGCCCGGTGGCCGGCCGACTGGCTCCCGTGGTGTTCGGCCTGCGCGCCATCGCCGAGGGCGACCGCTTCGACCGGTACGAGGCGGTCGGCGGCGGGCGAGGCCGCCGCCTCACCGGCTGGACGACCGGCGGGCACTTCCTGCGCGGCTGAGGCGGTCGCGGTGCGGGCCGCACACGTGTCCGCGCCACACAGGTCTGGGGCACACGGGTCCGCCTGCCGGCAACCCCCGTTCGCCGCGCCCGCCGTGTCGGTGCCCACCCGTACGATCTTTGGTCCGGTCGTGTCCGTCCCCGCCCACGCGCGATCGTTCCGGGCCCGTCGAGGCCCGCCGTCGACCAGCTACGGAGCCGCATGATCAACGACATCGTCATCACCGGCGCGCGCGAGAACAACCTCAAGGACGTCTCGCTGCGCATCCCGAAGGACCGGATCGTCGTCTTCACCGGTCCGTCCGGGTCCGGCAAATCGTCGATCGTCTTCGACACCGTCGCGGTCGAATCGAAGCGGCAACTCAACGAGACCTTCTCCGCGTTCGAGCGCAAGTTCCTCCCGCGCCACGAACGCCCGCACGCCGACGCGATCGAGAACGTGTCGCCGGCCATCGTGGTGGACCAGAAGCCGATCGGGTCCAACTCCCGCTCGACGGTCGGCACGATGACCGACATCAATCCGCTCCTGCGGGTGCTGTTCTCCCGCATCGCCCAACCCTCGGCGGGCACCCCCGGGGCGTACTCGTTCAACGACCCGAGCGGCATGTGCACCACCTGTGACGGCATCGGCCGGACCGTCCGGGCCGACCACTCCCGCCTGTTGGACCGCTCCCGATCGCTCAACGACGGCGCGTTCGTGCTCGGTCTGCTCGCGGTCGGGATCTACCAGGCGTCCGGACTCTTCGACAACGACAAGCCGATCGCCGACTACACCGATGCCGAGTTCGCCCTGCTCACCCGAGGCGACCCGGACCGGGTGATCAAGTTCAAGTGGGTCACCCCGGACGGCACGGCCAACGTCACCTTCGAGGGCCTGTACACCCGCTTCGACCGGCTCTACGTCAACCGCGACGTGTCCACGCTCGGCGCCAAGACCCGGGAGGCGGTCGAGGCGTTCCTGACCGAGGGCCCCTGCCCGGACTGCGCCGGCGCCCGGCTCAACCCGGCCGTGCTCGCCGCACGGATCGACGGGCGCAACATCGCGGACCACTGCGCGCTCGAAGTCGGCGATCTGATCGAGGTGTTGGCCGGGATCGACGACCCGATCGGCGGCCCGGTGGCCAAGGCCGCCTCGGCCGCACTGCGGCGGATCGTAGGCATCGGTCTGTCCTACCTCAGCCTGGACCGGGAGACCTCCACGCTCTCCGGCGGCGAGGGACAGCGGCTCAAGATGGTCCGCCACCTCGGCTCCAGCCTCACCGGCATGACCTACATCTTCGACGAGCCCAGCGTCGGCCTGCATCCGCGCGACGTGCACCGACTCAACGAACTCCTGGTCGCGCTTCGGGACAAGGGCAACAGCGTGCTCGTGGTCGAGCACGACCCGGACGTGATCGCGGTCGCCGACCACGTGATCGACATGGGCCCGCAGGCCGGGTCGCACGGCGGCGAACTCGTCTTCGCGGGCACCGTCAAGGAATTGATCGACTCGGACACGCTCACCGGCCGCTTCCTGAATCGGGGCACGGTGGTCAAGACCGACTACCGCACCCCCACCGGGCACATCCCGGTGCGCGGCGCGAGCCTGCACAACCTCAAGCACGTCGACGTGGACATCCCGACCGGGGTGCTGACCGTGTTCACCGGCGTCGCGGGTTCCGGCAAGAGCACCCTGGTGTCCGAGGTGTTCACCGGCGCGCACCCGGACACGATCGTCATCGACCAGGCTGCCATCGTGGCCAACTCCCGTTCCACGCCCGCCAGTCACCTCGGCATCATGGACCCGATCCGGGCCCTGTTCGCCAAGGCGAGCGGCGAGCGGCCGGGCCTGTTCAGCTTCAACTCGGCCGGCGCCTGCCCGGCCTGCCAGGGACGCGGCTCGATCACCGTGGAGATGGCCTTCATGGATCCGGTGACCACGATCTGCGAGCGCTGCGAGGGGCGGCGCTTCGACGACAAGGTGCTGGGACATCCGCTGCGCGGCAAGTCGATCATCGACGTATTGGCCCTCACCGTCGAGGACGCGCACGAGTTCTTCACCGAGAAGCGCATCCGGCCGCACCTGGCCGCGCTCGCCGAGGTCGGTCTGGGCTACGTCACACTGGGCCAGCCGCTCGGCACGCTCTCCGGCGGCGAACGGCAACGGCTGAAGCTGGCGGGCGAGTTGCACAAGACCGGCAGCGTCTACGTGCTCGACGAACCGACCACGGGACTGCACATGTCCGACGTGGACACCGTGATCGCGCTGATGGACCGGCTGGTCGACGGCGGCAACACGCTCCTGGTGATCGAGCACAACCTGGACGTGGTCGGTCGCGCCGACTGGGTGATCGACCTGGGTCCGGACGGCGGCAAGCACGGCGGCACGGTGGTCTTCGAGGGCACGCCCGAGCAACTCCTGGCCGCGGAACACTCGTTGACCGGCGAATACCTGCGTCGCAACCTCGACCGGGACGCGAACCGGCGGTAGAGCCGAGACGGGGTGGGGCGTGCGGCCGACCGCCGCCCCACCCCCCAGGCTCAACGCCGGTCGCTGAAGCGGATGTCCAGGCTGCGCAGATAGGTCTGCAGGCCCGCGTCCTGAATCGGGATCAGGTGCGCGGGACTACCGGACTCGTTGTGGTGGGCATGCCACTTTCCCGGCGGCGTCACGAACGCGCCCCCTGGTTGCCAATCCACTCGCTGCGGATCGACGATCTCGCCGTGCTCGTCGAGCCGATCGCCCAGCAGCGTGAAGCAGCCCGGCTCGCAGTCCAGGATCAGGTCCAGGGCGACCGACTGGTGCCGGTGCGGGCGTTGGATCTGGTCCACCGGAAGCAGGCCGAACATCGCCCACAGGGTGTGCGTGACGGTCAGCGTCTGGTCCTGGTCGACGGTGTTCAGCAACACACTGACCCGGTTCTTGGCGTTGGCACCGGGGGCTTCGGCGATCCGGGTGAGTTCCTCCACCGCCCGATGCCGGGAGAACTTGGTCGGCCGGAATCGGGCCTGATTCGGGGTGACCCCGAGGTAGCGCAGCAACGGCTCGTCGTGCACCCAATAGAAAACCGAATCCTGCGCCGCGTGGTGGGTGATCTCGCCCAGGTCCGGCAGCACCAGGAAGTCGCCCTTCTCCCACTCCACCGCCTGGCCGCCGACCAGCGACATGCCCCGTCCGTACATGACGTAGTAGAGCTGCGAGGTCGCGTTCGGCCGCACCGCGAGCCGGTCGCCCGCGTTGATCCGGACGAAGTTGGCCAGCAGCGCCGGACTGGTCGCCGGGCCGCCCGCGATCCGCATCGGCTCGGCCAGATCGAGCGGGATCACCCGGGTGACTCCGCCGGCGTGCAGTTCGGCCGGGAAACGCTCCACCGGGACGGGCGTCGTGTATCCGGCGCCGATCGGGTTGGCCGCCTTCGTGTACTCCCAGTAGACCGCGTCCGCACTCCATGCGGCGGCGGTCGCCGCAAGCGGCCCCTCGAAGCCGAATCGGGCCACGTCCACCAGCGGCGGCGCCGCGACGGTGGGGTCGAAGAGCGCGGATTCCCGCTCTCCGGACCGGTGCTGATCGGCCGTCACCTCGGGCTGCGCGGTCATCCGAAATCCCTTCACGAGCGACTCCCCCGGTCCTGCCATGGTGCCACCGGACCGGTTGTCGCAGGGAGCGGGAAGTCTCACACCGGCAACGCGATACACCGCACGCCTGCCCCGGACGACCCCGCCGACCCGTCGGCCGACCGCACACACGCCCGCTCCGCGTCGACCACCGTCGACGGATGGGCCCGAGGCCGACCGCGTCCGCCCGGTCCCGCGCCGGCTGTCCACCGATCGACGGACAGCCGGCGTCCGTCGTTCGTACGACCCGCCGCCCGACCCGCACCCGCCATCGTCGAGGCATGACGACACAGCGCCGGCGCCCGACCCGCACCCACCCCGACTCGGTGATCACGGTGCGCGGGTTGCGCCGGAGCCACCGAGGCCGCCCGGCGGTGGACGGCCTCGACCCGGACGTGTACCGAGGCGAGATTTTCGCGCTGCTCGGCCCGAACGGGGCGGGCAAGACCACGACGACCGAGATCCCGAGGGCTACCGCTCCCGGGACGCGGGCGAGGTCGCGCTCCCGGGCCGGCATCCGGCGAGCGCGGGTTCGCGCCGGCGGACCCGGATCGGCATCGTGCTCCGGGAATCGGCGGACGTGGCGGAGCTGACCGTGCGCCCGGGCGGCGAGATACCGGAGCCGACCATCACCCGACCGCCCTGGAAGACGTCGGCCTCGACCTGAACGAACCACCGGCCGGTGTGCGACGGTTCGCGGCCCTGTTCCCGCTCGAACGGCTGATCCAGGGGATGCGTTCGGTCTTCCTGCCGGACACGTTCCAGGCGATCGAGCCGGCCGGAAGCCGGGAACCGGCCGGGTGGCGCTGGTGCTCGCCGGGTGGGGTGTGCTCGGCTTGGTCGTGTGGATCGGGACCTTCGACTGGAGCGGGAACGAGCGTTGAACGCGGCACATGCGGTTGATGCGGTGAATGCGGCGAACCCCACCGGTGCGGTGCCCGGGGCCGGTGCGGTGAGCACCCCGATACCCGCCCCGATCGACGAGGAGGAGATCCTCTTCGGAAACAAGTTGCTCACCGCGTACCGCTACGCCTACTTCATCCTCGCCGCGACCACCGCCGCCGAGTTCGGCGCGGACCAACCGCCGTGGTGCCTGGTGGTGCTCGTACTGCTGCCGGTGTCGTTCCGGCTGCTGCTCCCGCCCGGGGTGGATCCGTACACGTGGGATCGGCGTGGGCAGATCCACCTGGTACTCGCGTATGGCGGAGTGACCGCGCTGAGCACGGTCGATCCCGACCGGATCGCCCTGATGTACGTATTGATGCCGCTGACCTTCACGTTCATCGAGCGCATGCTCCCGGCGATGGCGGCGGGCGTCTACCTCTTCGGCGTGAACGGCGCGTTCCAGGCCCGGGAGGCGCACTGGGCGCACGATCGGGTGATCAGGATCCTGGCCGAGATGGTGGTCGCGCTCGGCTTCAGCTTTCTGATGGCCCGGATCATCAACTGGCTGGCCGCCAAGGTGCAGGAGCGCGGACGGCTGCTGCGCGAGTTGGAGGCGACCCGGGCCGAGCTGGCCGCGACGCACCACGAGGCGGGAGTGCGGGTCGAGCGCGAGCGCATGGCGCGCGAGATCCACGACACGCTCGCACAGGGCTTCACCAGCATCCTGATGCTGCTCCAGGCGGCCGGGATCACTGTGGACTCGGACGCCACCGCCACCCGCAAACGCCTGGAGCTGGCCGAGCGGGTGGCCCGGGACAACCTCGCCGAGGCCCGCGCCCTGGTCGCCGCCCAGGGGCCGGCGGGCGGCGCGGAGCGTGCCGAGCCGATCGGCGAGTTGCTCGGTCGCACGGTCGCCGGACTCGGCGAGGAGTTGGAGGTGTCCGCGACGTTCCAGGTCGCCGGCGTCGAACACGAGCTGTCCTCGACGATCCAGGTGGTGTTGGTACGAGTGCTTCAGGAGTCGCTCGCCAACATCCGCAAACACGCCGACGCCCGTTCGGTGACGGTGGAGTTGGCCTACCGTCCGTTCGCCACCCGGCTGACCGTGGTGGACGACGGACGAGGCTTCGAACCGGGGCGGGGGAAGGGGGGATACGGTCTTCCCGGAATGCGGGCGCGGCTGGCGCAGGTCGGCGGCGAGGTCGAGTTGCTCTCGGCGCCCGGCCGAGGCACGACCGTACGGGTGGAGGTACCGCAGTGATCCGGCTGCTCATCGCCGACGACCATCCCGTGGTGCGCGAGGGCCTGGCGGGCATGCTCGCGGCCGAGGCCGACTTCGAGGTGGTCGCTTCCGTCGAGGACGGGGAACGGGCGGTGGCCGGCGCCGCCGAGTTGCGGCCGGACGTGGTGCTGATGGACCTGCGGATGCCGGGCACCGACGGCGTCGCCGCGACCCGGCGGATCGTGCGCGAACTGCCCGGGGTGCAGGTACTGATCCTGACCACCTACGACACCGACGGCGACATCGTGCGCGCGGTCGAGGCGGGCGCCACCGGCTACCTGCTCAAGGACACCCCTCGGCTGGAACTGGCCGCCGCGATCCGCGCCGCCGCCCGGGGCGAGACCGTGCTCGCCCCGCCGGTGGCCGCGAAGTTGGTCACCCGGTTGCAGGCACCGGTCCGCGACGCGCTGAGCCCGCGCGAGACGCAGGTGCTCGGCCTGGTCGCACGTGGGATGACCAACGCCGAGATCGGCCGCGAGTTGTACATCGGCGAGGCCACCGTCAAGACGCACCTGCTGCGCACCTTCAACAAGCTCGGCGTGGCCGACCGCACCGCCGCCGTCACGGTGGCCATGGCGGACGGGCTGCTGCCCGGCGCCGGCAGATAGGCCGCGCTACCCGGCGATCAGGCGCGCGTACCGGCCCTTGTGGAACATCAGCGGCGCGGTGTCCCGCGGCAGGTCCAGGGCGGTGACCGCGCCGATCACGATCACGTGGTCGCCGCCGGGCAACTCGTGCGCGATGTCGCACTCGATCCAGGCCACCGCGCCGGCCAGGCGCGGAGCACCGTTGTCGGCGGGCGCCCAGTCGACGTCGATGAACTTGTCGCCGCCGCTGCGGCCCATCGCACGACACACGTCCTGCTGGTCCTCGGCGAGGATGTTGACCACGAACCGGCCGGCCGCGCGCACCCTCGGGTAGGTCGTCGAGGTGAGCGCCGGAGCGATCGAGATGTACGCCGGCTCCAGCGACAACGACGTGAACGACTGGCAGGCCATGCCCACGGGCGCGCCGTCGTGGATCGCGGTGACCACCGTGACGCCGGTGGCGAAGTGGCCCATGACCTGACGCATCCGCGCCTGATCGATCCCGGCCGACGGCGTCGTTGCGCTGGACATGGCTGCCCCCAGGGGTCCGAAGCTGGATTTCTTGCATATGACTAATAGTCGTATGCCTTTTTGTCCCAGCCATTGAACGGCGGAACTGACGAACCGTCAATAACCTGGAGCGGGCTTCCGCCCCGTGATCACCGCCACCTTGACGGCCCCTTTCGGCGCGTTCGGGAACTTACGTGTGCCTGCTGCACGTCCGGATCAGTAGCAGTAGCGTCGTCCGCGACGTCATACATCCTCTGGAAGGAACACCCATGGCCGTGAGCCTGAGCAAGGGCGGAAACGTCTCCCTGACCAAGGAGGCCCCTGGCCTGACCGCGGTCGTCGTCGGCCTCGGCTGGGACCTGCGCACGACCACGGGCGAGGACTTCGACCTCGACGCGAGCGCCATCGTGGTCAACGCGACCGGCAAGGTCTACTCGGACCAGCACTTCGTGTTCTTCAACAACATGAAGACCCCGGACGGCACCGTCGAGCACACCGGCGACAACCGCACCGGTGAGGGCGAGGGCGACGACGAGCAGATCAAGGTCAACCTCGCGCAGCTCCCCGCGGACGTCGACAAGGTCGTCTTCCCGGTCTCGGTCTACGACGCGGACAACCGCAAGCAGTCGTTCGGCCAGGTCCGCAACGCGTTCATCCGCGTACTGAACGCGGCCGACAACGTCGAACTCGCCCGCTACGACCTCTCCGAGGACGCGTCCACCGAGACCGCGATGCTCTTCGGCGAGCTCTACCGCGCCGGCACCGACTGGAAGTTCCGCGCCCTCGGCCAGGGCTACGCCTCCGGCCTCGCCGGCATCGCCAAGGACTTCGGCGTCAGCGTCTGACCCCACCCCAAGCAACCCCGAACGCCGGCCGGGCCACACCCCGGCCGGCGTTTCCACACCCCGACCCCGGGACCACCCCACCCACCTTCAAAACCACCCAGCCCCACTCCTCCTTGAGCCAAACCCAGCCCACCCAACGCACAAGCACAACCAGCCCGACCGGCGCTTGAAGCCACTCAGCCCGGCCGGCGTTTGAGGCCACCCAGCCCCGCCGGCGTTTGAGGCGAACCCAGCCCCGCCGGCGCATGAGGCCACCCAGCCCCGCCGGCGCATGAGGCGAACCCAGCCCAACCGGAATCCCCGCCACACGCAAGGAGTTTGGCCCGCCCACTCCCGGCAAGTCATGTGTGCACGAGCAAAAACCGCCAATACACGAAGTGCCTCCAAGGTTCCACCGAAACCGCACGATCCAAGCCCCGACCCACCTGGGAGTCCCCGTGAACCCGACAGCGACCGTGATCCTGGCCGTGGTGATCGTCGTCGCCCTCGCCGCCGCAGCCTTCGCAGGCCGTTCGATATTGCGACGCAGGCATCTCCAAACGCGATTCGGCCCCGAGTACGATCGGGCCGTCGAGCAGTACGGCGACCGACGCGAGGCCGAACGCAATCTGGTCGACCGCGAGCGTCGGCACAACGAACTCAAGCTCGAACCGCTGGACCCGGCCGCCCGAGAGCAGTACGCGACCGAGTGGACCGAGGTCCAGGAACGGTTCGTGGACGCTCCGGACGACGCGGTACAGGCGGCGGACGAGCTGATCAGCCGACTGATGCGCGAGCGCGGCTACCCCACCGGTGCACACGACAAGCGGATGGAACTGCTGTCCGTCGAACACGGCCACACGCTGAACCACTACCGCCAGGCGCACGAGATCGCCCGACGCAGCGAGGCCGGCCAGGCCGAGACCGAGGACCTTCGCCAGGCGATGATCCACCACCGCGCCCTGTTCGACGACCTGCTCGGTCAGCCCTACCGGCCGCGCCGCAGCGAAGGCACGAGGACCGCTCCCCACCCGACCGGCGCGACCGACCCGACCGACACCGCCGGCGCCCCCCGCACCACCGGCTCGACGCGGAACGAACGAACCGACGCGTGGCAGGCCGACCAGGACGCCAAGGGCCCCCGCCTGGACACCACGAAGCCGGAAACCCGCTGACCGAACGCCCGCCCGGGCGCCCCCGGACACCGAGTGGTCACGGACAACGGAAAGAGCGGTCCTGAACGGGGGAACGCTCGGAGGAACGGCGCCACCGCCAGTCGTACCGGACGAGAGGACCCATACCGATGCGCAAGCAGAATTCCCCGAGCGGACCGGGCACCGCCGGTCCCGGCCGGGACGACGCTCCCGTCGTCGAACGCGACGAACGCGACCGCGCCGCCCGCCAGGCCCGCGTCACCGACGGCGCCGGTCCGGGTTCCGGCGGGATCCCGCCGGCGCCCACCGAGCCGCCGTCCGTGGCCGGCCTCCCGCACCGCCGGCACGACGACGTGGAGCCATACGGGACGTCGGTCCTCCCGGTCCGGAACGCGGCCGACAGCGCACCGCCGGCGCCCTCGGCGGGAGCCGGTGCACGGAGTTCGTCGAACCGCACGCCGACCGCGCGCAAGACGTCGCGCCGGACCGGCCCCGCCGCGGAGCCGCTGTTCGACCGGGAGACCGGCGAAGAGTTGCACGCGCGCTTCCGGGACACCCTCGCGGCCTTCGTGGACAGCCCCGCCGACGCGGTCTCCGACGCCGACGAGGTGGCCGCGCGGCTCACCAAGCTGGTGACCGACGCGATCCAGGCCCGACGCGACGAGTTGGAGCAGGTCCGGCGCGCGGCGGGAGACGACACCGAGCAACTGCGGCTGGCGCTGCACAAGTACCGCTCGTTCGTGCAGGCGATGTTGAAACTCTGACCGACGCGCTAGCGGGGACTGTCACCCACGTGGGTGAGAGTCCCCATCCGCGCGCCCACCCGTGCCCCAATCCGCGTCACCGCCGATGTCCGCGCTGCCGCTCCAATGTTGGGCCACGTCCCGCGACAGCGCCCGCGCGGCGGTCGTCACGGTCGGGATCAGCCGCCGCAGGTCGGCCGTACGGCGTCCGGTCACCAGCGACAGCGCGGCGACCACGGTGTCGTGCCGGTCCCGGACGGGCGCCGCCACCGAGTGCGCGCCGACGGTCATCTCGCCCGACGTGGTGGCCACACCCGTGCGACGGACCTCGGTCAGGCACTCGCGCAGCCGGTCCGGATCGGTGATGGTCCGCGACGTGTGCGCGGCAAGCGGCTCGGACAGCGCCCGCTCGCGCAACTGCCCCGGCGCGTACGCGAGCAGCACCTTGCCGACACCGGTGGCGTGCAGCGGCAGTTCGGTACCCACCCGGGTGACGATCGGCATCGAGCGGGTGCCGCGCAGCCGCTCCAGGTAGAGCGCCTTGCCGTCGCGCAGCACCGCGAGCTGGACGTTCTCGTGCGTCGCCTCGTACAGGTCCTCCATATGCGGCAACGCGAGATCGCGCAGGTCGGTCGCGGCGTGCGCCTGGGTACCGATGTGCCACAGCTTGACCCCGACCCGATACGACCCGTCGTCCAGCCGCTCCAGAAACCCGCCGGCGACCAACTCGGCCATGAGCCGATGCCCGGTGGCCGGCGCAAGATCCGCCCGCCGACACACCTCCGTCAGCCGCAACCGCCCATCCCCCGCCGCAAACGCACCCAGGATGGCCATCACCTTCCCGGCAACCGTGCCCGGCGTCATCCCGACCTCCAACCGAACAACCTCCCCCACCCAATCCCCGCCCCCACCCCCACCAACCCCCTCCAGCCCGTCCCCCACCCGAGGAAGACCAAAGCTCCCCACCCGCCGAACGCCTGCCCCCTTCAGCCCGTCCGGCGATTGAGGACGAACAAGGTCCCCACCCACCAACCGCAGCCCCACCCACCGAACCGACCGTCACCCCCAGCCCGTCCGGCGTTCGAGGACAAAATCCGGCCGCAGGCCAGGATTCACCCTCCCGCGCGCCCCGCCGCCACATGCGCGGAGATCGCCGAAGTGACCACCTCGGCCTGCTGGATGTTCACCAAATGCGCCGCATCGCCGACCTCCACCAGCGTGGCCCCCGAAATCCCCGCAGCCAGTTCCCGCGCCTGCTCGATCGGCGTCGACGGATCCCGCTCGGCACCGATCACCAACGTGGGCACGTCGATCCGCCCGAGCTCCGACCGCAGGTCGTACCGCGCCAGCGCCTCGCAGCACCCCGCGTAACCCTCCGGCGGACACCCGTACAGCATGTCCAGGATGCGCCGCACCTCGGCCGGCTCGCGCGTGGCGTACTCGGGCGTGAACCAGCGCCGGATCACCGTGTCGGCCAACTCCCGCATGCCCCGCGAGCGCACCGTCGCGGCCCGCTCCAGCCACGGCTCCGGCTCGCCGAAGCGCGCCGACGAGGAGCACGAGACCAGGGCGGTCAGCCGCTCGGAATGATGCACGCCCATCCACAGACCGACCGCCCCGCCGAGCGAGATGCCCGCGTAGGCGAACCGCTTGATGCCGTACGAATCGGCCAACGTGAGCACGTCGCCGACCAGATCGCCGACCGAGGCCGTACCCGGTACCGGGTGGGATGTGCCGTGTCCGCGCAGGTCGTAGCGCAGCACCCGGTGGTGCCGGGACAGTTCCGGGATCTGTGCGTCCCACATGCCCAGTTCGCTGCCCAGCGAGGGGCCGAGGATCAACACCGGGGCGTCGGCCGGGCCGTCGAAGCGGTGGTTGAGCGTGGCGATCGTCATTGGTCCTTCTCTTGAAACACGGTGCGATGGTGCGCGAGCGCCCGGCCGAGCAGAGCCGGGGCCGAGCCGAAGCAGGCGGCCGGATGGAAAACCGCCTCGTCCAACGACCCCAGCAGATCACGAAGGTGCCGGCCGTTTCGCGCCGAGGTCCGACCTGCCCCGACCGGCCGGCTTCCGCGTCGCGCGCCGCCACCGAGCCGGCTCGTACCCACACGGTCTCCGGTCGCCCGCCACCAACGGGCGCCCGACTTCCGCCCAGCGGAAGCCCAAGGCCCGGGCGCCGGATCGGACCGGGATTCTTTGCCCGACCGCGACCACCGGGCCCGAGCACACCGTTAGCCTCTGATCGCCCTGCCGCAATCGCGGTGGCGGCCTCACGGGGAGGCGACGCACATGGCGGTCCGCAAGGCAACGATGCAACGGCAGGTCGCGGAGGCGGTGGCCGCCGCCAACCCGGGCGATCAGCCGCTCGCCACGATGTTCGTGGTCCGCGGCCCGAACCCGATGTTGTTCGCGTTGTTCGGCGGAATCGGCGCACTGATCGGGGCGTCGATGTCCGACTACTACTTCTTCACGGTCACCCAGCAGGGGGTGATGTTCCATCGGGCGAGCGCGCTCTCCAGCAGGCCCAAGGAGGTCGCCTACGCGCTGACCCACGCCCAGGCCGGCGCACTGCTCTCCGAGCTGAAGATCAACACGACCTGGAGCCGGATGCACTTCTGGTTCCCGGGCCGGGACCGCCCGGCCAAGCTCAACTTCCCCCGCCCGTGGCGCGCCGAGGGCGAATGGATCTTCCGCTTCCTGATCGACGCGTACACCGCCTCCGGCGGCCAACAGCAGCCCTACGCCGCCCAGGCGCCCAACCCGTACGCAGCACAACAGAACTCGTACCCCGGCCAGGCCCCGCCGACCCCGAGTCCGTACCCGGCCCAGGCCCAGGCCCCGCAGCCCACGAACCCGTACCCGGCCCAGCCCCCGCAGCCCCCCGTCGGCTACCCGCCGCAGGCCCCGAACCCGTACGCGCAGTATCCGCAGCAGGGCGGCCCGCACCCCGGCTGACCCGCCCGCGCCCGCTCCTCCCGGAGCCGCCCGGCCCGACGACCGGCTAGCCGCGCGACGGGAGGGGCAGCGGGACGGCGGGGAGGCCGTCGATGCTCGCCACGTTGTAGGGCTTGCTGCCGGTGTACTCGGCGAACTCCGCGTCCGTCTTGCGGGCCAGGAACTCCTCGTGCAGCGTGCGCTCCTCGCGGTAGTCCATGAACGGGACCGCGTAGCCGCACGTGTCGCTGATCAACGTCGCGCGCACCACCACGACCGCGCGCAGCCCGCTCGCGTCCGCGTCGCCGAACCGGGCCACCAGGTCGGCGAAGCGCGGATCGTCGCGGAAGACCGCTTCGCCGATCCCGTGCACCCGGACGATCTTCGGCGGGCCCTCGAACGCGCACCACATCAGCGTGATCCGGCCGTTCTCCCGCAGGTGCGCGATGGTTTCGGCGTGGCTGCCGCCGAAGTCCAGGTAGGCCACCGTCGTTTCGTCCAGCACGACGAGCGTGCCGGAGCGACCCTTGGGCGACACGTTGACATGCCCGTCCTCGGCGAGCGGCGCGCTCGCCACGAAGAAGACCGGCTGATCCTCGATGAACTTTCGCAGGCGGCCGTCCATGCGTTCATACGTCTTTCCCATGTCCGCATTATCCGCGCCGCCCCGTTCGGCCCCCCTTCGGCACCCCCGACGGCGCCGTCAGCATGCCCGCACCGCCGCCCGTACCCGCGACAGCGCGGCCGGCGCCACCGACACCGCGTCGCAACCGAGCCGGACCAGATGCGGCAACACCGCCGGATCCGCCGCCGCGTCCCCGCACAGCGACACCGCGCGCCCCCGGGCGTGCCCGGCCCGGATGGTCTGCGCGATGGCGTCCAACACCCGCGGATGCGCCGCCGACGCGGGGGTCAGCCGCGGGTCGTCCCGGCTCAACCCGAGCAACCGGGAGGTCAGGTCGTTGGTGCCCAGCGACAGGAAGTCGGCGTGCTCGGCGAGGTCGTCCACCTGGGCGAGCACCTGTGGCAGTTCCACCATCGCGCCCAACGGCGGCGGGGCCAGGCCCAGTTCACCGCACGCGGCGGCGAGCAGACCCCGAACATGCTTGATCCGCCGGGGATGGTCGACCATCGGCAACAACAGCGCGACCTCCACCCCCGTCTCCGCCGCCGCGCGCATGATCCCGCGCAACTGCGCGGTCAGCGCCTCCGATCCGGGCAGCGTCATGCGCCGGTCGCGCAGGAACGGCGGTCGTTTGTCACCGGTGAAATCCAGGGTGCGCACCACGACCGGCCCCGGCGGCACCGAGGCCAACACCGGCGCCAGCACGGCCACCTGCCGTTCCTCGTCCGGCCAACCCGACTCCTCGGCCAGGAAAGGAAGTTCGGTACGCAGCAGGCCGACTCCCTCGGAGCCTGCCTCGGCCGCGGCGAGCGCGTCCGAGACGGTCGCCACGTTCGCCCGCACCCGGATCCGCCGCCCGTCCCGGGTCATCGCCTGTCCCGCGCCGCCACCGGGCACCCGTCGAGGCGCCGGAATGGTACGCACCCGCGCACCGGCGTTGGCCTCGACCGTACCCGCCTCGCCGTCCACCAGGATCAGGTCCTCGGCCAGGTCGGCCAGCGCCGCCACCGGGATGCCCAGCACCAGCGGTATCCCCAACGACCGCGCCACGATGGCCAGATGCCCGGTCGGCCCGCCCCGCTCGGAGACCGCCGCCGCCGGCCGGGGGCCGCGCAACAGGTCCATCGCCGCGAGCTCGGCACCGACCAGCACCGCAGGTGCCCCGCCCGGGAGTTGCCCGCCGGTCGGATCCTCGCCGCGCAGCAGCGCCTCGGCCTGTCGGCCCACATCGCGTACGTCCACCGCACGCTCGGCGATCAGTTCGTCGTCGAAGCCGGCCAGCAGGTCGGCGAAATCGTGTACCGCCGCCGCCAGCGCGTCGATCGGCGCCAGACCGCTCGCCAGATGTAGTGCGACGCCGTCCCGCAGTTCGCGGTCCCGCGCGATCAGGGCGGCGAAGTCGACGATGTCCGCCTCCGCCGACCGCCCGCGGGTACGCAGCGCGCCGGCCAGATCGTCCATGTGCCGGGCCACGGTGTCCAGCGCCTCCGGGATGTCGGCCGGTGCCGCCGGAGCCGGTACACCGCCTGCTCCGACCCGGGCCACCACGAGCCGACCGACCGCGGAACCCGGTGCGACCCCCGTGCCGCGCAGTACCGTGCTCATGCGACCCGGGCACGGTCGCGGTCGGCCCAGTGCAGCTCTCCCACGCTGTGTCCCCTTCTTCCCACGTCGTCCAACCGCCGCACGTCGACCCGCGCCGGTGGGCGCGCGGGTGCCGTGAGCGGTAACGGTTGCCGGCACGACACCGGTTCGACCCGGCACAAGACAACCACCCGGTCCCGCGACACAGTCTGGTGGACACACGGACCGTGTCCAGCCGGGTTGTGCGCAAAGGGGGCGGATGGGGACGGTGGGACGCACAAAAGGGGAAGTGGGGGACCCGAACGCGGAGTCGACGTTCGCCGACACCGCAACAGGCATCTCGACAGGCACCCGCCGGCCACCGCAACAGCCACCGCGCCGGCCACGCACCGGCCGCGCATCGAGCACAGCGCAACCCCGCCCGGCGGTCGCACCGGCGCGGACTCAGCCCGTCTCGTCGGCCTCGCGATAGCGAACCGCGGACAGGTCGTCCACGAAGCGCCCCATCAGCGCGCCGAGCGTGGCGAGGTCGTCGTCCGTCCAGCCGGACAGCGCCTCCTCGAAGTGCCGATCGCGCACCCGGCGCAGCCGACGGACCACACCTCGGCCCTTGGGAGTCAGTCCCACCCGGGTGATCCGACCGTCCCGCGCGTCGGTGGTCCGGGTGACCAGTTCGTCGGCCTCCAGCTTGCGCAGCTCCCGGCTGACCAGCGACATGTCCATCCGGGCGAGCTTGGCCAGATCGCCGATGGCCAGCCCGCCGCCGCCCGCCTGCAACCGGGCCAGCAACACCACCGCGGGTTGCGAGACCTGGGCGCGCGAGGCGGAGGTGAGTTCGCCGTGCACGCGACGGCTCTGCTGGAGTCGGATCAGGCGTTCGAGCGCGGTCTGGACGTGCTGCCGCGCCTCGTGTCGATCCGAGGAGGGCGTGGGCGACTCGGCTGACGGGGGCACTGGACGAGTCCTCCGAAGGGGAAGCAGCGCCGTACGGTTTCGTATGGCGGAGGCGGGCGTTCCACAGTCTAGGTGTGCATCCCGACGCACAGAAGGTAATTGATGGAGTCCAGCATTGACACGTGTAGGGGCCGATGGTTGGCTGCGCGCGTCAAGATCGACGCGGTGCGCGAGCGCCGTCGTCGAACCCATCGATCATCCCGGGGGACCCCGTGTTCGCACTCGACGGCAGGTCGGCACTGGTCACCGGCGCGGGGCAGGGCGTCGGCGCGGGCATCGCCCGGCTGCTCGCCGCGCGGGGCGCGATCGTCGCGGTCAACGACCTCGACCCCGAGCGCGCCGAACAGACGTGCGCCGACATCCGCGCCGCCGGCGGTCGTGCGTACACCGCCGCGTTCGACGTGACCGACCCGCAGGCCGCGCTCCTGGCCGTACGCACGTTCGAACGCACGGTCGCCCCGATCGACATCCTGGTCAACAACGCGGGCAACGGCGGCGCCGAGGGATTTCGGCCGACCAAATTCCGCCAAAGTGCCCCCGAGGACTGGCAACGCTTCGCCGACGTCAACCTGTTCGGCGTGATGGCCTGCACCAAGGCGGTGCTGGACGGGATGTGCGCGCGCCGCTTCGGGCGGGTGATCACCATCGCCTCGACCGCGGGCGTCAGCGGCCAGTCGTTCGGGATCTCGCTGTACGGGGCCTCGAAGGGCGGCGCCATCGCGTTCATGCGCCACCTGGCGATGGAGAGCGCGCGCGAGGGCGTCACCGCGAACACCGTCGCGCTGGGCCTGATGGACCCCCGCCCCAGCGGTCGCGAACTCGCGCACACCGCCGACCAGGCCAAGCACATCCCGGTCGGCCGGCTCGGCACCCCCGAGGACGCGGGCGCGGCCTGCGTCTTCCTCGCCTCCGACGAGGCCGGGTGGATCACCGGCCAGACCATTCAGGTCAACGGCGGCGCGATCACCACGTAAGAGCCCTGGATCGGCGCCCGCATGTGTGCTGGACTGATACCGAACCCGCGAGTAACAACGCGCGATCGGAGTGACCGGCATGACGGCCGAGACGGCTGGACCGAGCACCACCGACCCCAATCCCCGGACCTGGCCCGCGCAGGTACCGCTCGCCGATCCGGACTTCTGGTCCGGGCCACTGGCCGCCCGCGACGCGGGCTTCGCACACCTGCGCGAGACCTGGCCGATGCCGTACTACCCGGAGCCGGAGAGCCCGCTGGAGCCCGGCCCCGGTTTCTGGGCGCTGACCCGGCACGCGGACGTCGCGGAGGCCACCCGCCGACCCGAGGACTTCTGCTCGGGCCGAGGCTCCACCCACATCCCCGACTTCCCGCCGGGCTTCGGTGAGTTCTTCGGCTCCATGATCGAAATGGACGACCCTCGGCATCAGCGGCTGCGCCGGATCGTCGCCCGTACCTTCACGCCCAGGATGATCAAGAAGTTCTCGGACGACGTGGACCGCACCGCCAAGACCATCGTCGACGAGGTGGCCGAACGCGGCTCGTGCGACTTCGTCACCGACGTCGCGGCCCGCCTCCCGCTCCGGGTGATCTGCGACATGATGGGCATACCGGAACAGGACCATCGTTTCGTCTTCGATCGCTCGAACGTGATCCTGGGCATCGCGGACCCGGAGTACGTGCCCCAGGAGGGCGGCGGCCACATCGAGGCGCTGCTCACCGCCGGCGCCGAACTCGCCGAACTGATGAAGAATCTGGGCGAGTTCCGGCGCGGGACCCCCACCGAGGACGTCACCTCCGCGCTGGTGAACGCGGAGATCGACGGCGAGAGCCTGACCGCGGACGAACTCGCCTCGTTCTTCATCCTGTTGCTGACCGCAGGGAACGAGACCACCCGCAACGCGATCTCGCACGGACTGTGGCTGCTGACCGAGAATCCGGACCAACACCGGCTCTGGCTATCTGACTTCGAACGCTACGCGCCGACCGCCGTGGAGGAGATCGTCCGGCTCGCGTCCCCCGTGGTGTGGATGCGCCGCACCGCCACCCGGGACACCGAGCTGAACGGCAAGCGGGTGCGCGACGGCGACAAACTGCTGCTGTTCTACTGGTCTGCGAATCGGGACGAATCCGTCTTCACCGACCCTGGGCGGTTCGACCTCACCCGCGATCCGAACCCGCATGTCGGCTTCGGCGCCCGGGGCCCGCACTTCTGCCTGGGCGCACATCTGGCGCGCCGCGAGATCACGCTGCTGTTCCGGGAGTTGCTGGCCCGCCTGCCGGACATCCGGGTGGTCAGCGAACCACGACGACTGCGCTCCAGTTTCATCAACGGCATCAAGCACATGGACTGCGAGTTCACGCCCGTTCCTCAGGCTTGACCTCCGGCTCCGACCCCGACTCCGACTCCGTTTCGGCGTCGGCGTCGGCGTCGGCGTCGGCGTCGGCGTCGGCGTCGGCGTCGGCGTCGGCGTCGGCGTCGGCGTCGGCCACAGCTTCGTCCTCCGGCGCATCCTCGTCCACCGCCTCGGCTTCGCCCGCCTCGGCCTGCTCCGCCTCCCCCGCCGACCCACCCGAAGCACCCGAAGCACCCGAAGCACCCGAAGCACCCGAAGCAGGAGCCGCCTCCGGGTCGATCAGCGCGTCGATCTGCTCGGCGGCCGGCACCTCACCCTCGGGCGTCACCGCGTCCACCACCCCGGGCAACGTCGCCGCGAGCGCCGCGGCGGTCTCCTCCTTCGTCATCCCCGCCTGGCCGGCCAACCGGACCATCTCGTCCTCACCGAGCGCGTCGGTGATCTCCTTGCCGCTCACCGGCTGGTTGCGACCGGTATCCACCCAGGACTTGGTCTGCTCCCCCAGGCCGCCCTCCTGGAGCTTGTTCAACAGCGCACCCAGCCCGCCGGAACCGCCCTGCTTGGTCAGCATGCCCAGCACCACCCGGACCAGCCCCTGATGCCCACTGCCGCCCCGCCCACCGAGAATCCCGCCCAGGAGGCCGCCGAGTCCACCGGGAAGGCCCATTCCGCCGCCGCTCATCCGTCTCTCCCTGCACAGGTCGCCATATCCGGCTCCCATAGTGGGGTAAATAGGACAGCACTTCGCGGTGGGCACGTCGGCAGTACGCCCATCGGGCGACGAAGCGGCCCGCTCGACCCCGCCCGGGCGCGGGGCAACCGGCGCCGTCAGCGCGTCGGATCGAAGAGCACCTTGAGGCAGCCGTCCGTGCGGTCGGCGAAGGTGCGATATCCGCTCGCCGCCTCGGTCAGTGGCAGTCGGTGGGTGAACACATCGACCGGGACGAGCCGCCCGTGCCGGATCAGCGGGATCAGGGTCGGCCAGGTGGACGCCACCGGCGCGGTACTGAAGCGCAGCGTGACGTTGCGGATGATCAGCAACGGCACCGCGAGCGGGAACGCGAAGTTCGCGTCCACGCCGACCACCGAGACGGTGTGCGACGTACGCACCGAGGCGATCGCGGCGGCCAGCGTCGCATCCTGCCCGACCGCCTCGATCACCGCGTCCGCTCCCCGGCCGCCGGTGGCCGCCAACACCTGCTGCACCAGGTCGCCCGCGCTCGCGTCGATCGGCTCGGCACCGAGCCGCTCGGCCATCGCCAGTCGCGCCGGCACCCGGTCCGCGGCCAGGATCCGGCCCGCGCCGAGCACCTGGGCCGCCTGCAGCGCGTACAGCCCGACCGGCCCGAGGCCGATCACCAGCACCGTCGCGCCGGGCGTGATGTCGGCCCGGGTCGCCGCCGTCCAGCCGGTCGGCAGCGCGTCGGTGAGCAGCACCGCGTGGTCCACCGCGACGTCCTCGGGCACCGGCAACAACCACGCGTCGGCGGCCGGGATCGCCACCGCCTCGGCATGCCCGCCGGGCAGCCCGAGGTCGCCGCCGAGCACCCGCATGCCGCCGCCGACACAGTCGATCGGATTGCCCACCCGGCAGCCCGCACACCGCCCACAACCCAGCACGGGCGACACCAGCACCCGGTCGCCCACCGCGATCCGGCCCACCTCGGCGCCGGTCTCGATCACCGTGCCGACCACCTCGTGCCCCGGCCGCAGCCCGGCGGCCGGGAACTCGCCCTCGTAGAAGTGCAGGTCCGAGCCGCACACCGCACTCGCCTCGACCCGCACGATCGCCCCGTCCGGACCGGTGAGCACCGGGTCCGCGACCGTCTCCACACTCACGTCACGGGTTCCATTGATGACGACGGCACGCATGTCCACTCTCCCGGCTGGTTCGCTCACCCGACGCCGGAACACCCCGGCGACACGCAGTAACACTGTTACAGAAGCGTTCGGAAGCCAACCCCGGATGGCCCCGATCGGCCCGGCGTGACCTTCGTCCCACGCGTCGCCGACCCTCGCCCGAGCGTCGGTAACGTGATCCCCATGTCGCTGTCGCAAGCCCTGCGCGGGCACGCCCGGGGTGCCCTCTCGAGCGCCGCGCACCGAGGCTGGCGCGCGCTGCAACGCGCCGCCTCGATCACCGCGGAGCAGCCCGGCCCGTACCGCTTCCGGGAGTTGGGCGCGCGCAGCAAGCTCGCCTTCCCGGTCGGCTCGGTCTTCGGCGAGCAGTGGATCACGGTCGGCGCCGGCTGCATCATCGGCGAGCACGTCACGCTGTCCGCCGGGCTGGCCCCGGGGCACGATCTGGGCACGGCGGCGGTGGTCACCATCGGCGACCGGTGCACGATCGGGCGCGGCAGCCACATCGTCGGTCATCGCTCGATCACCATCGCGGACGACGTGTGGACCGGGCCGTACATCTACATCACCGACCAGAACCACAGCTACGCCGACCCGGATCGGCCGATCGGCACCCAGTGGCCGATCAACGACACCGTGGAGATCGGCCCGGGTAGCTGGATCGGCGCGGGTGCGATCATCCTGCCCGGCGCGAAACTCGGCCGGAACGTGGTGGTCGCCGCCGGTTCGGTGGTGCGCGGCACGATCGCCGACCACAGCGTGGTGGCGGGCGTGCCCGCGAAGGTGGTCCGCCGACGCACCGAGTCCGGCTGGGACCCGCCGCTGCGGCACACCCCCACGCCGCTCCCGGACGGGATCACCCACGACGAACTGGTCGCCCTGCTGAGCGAGTACGACGCCTCCCACGGCCAGTAGCACCCGATCGAGCCCGCCGCCCGGGGGTTCCACGTGAAACGCCCGGCCGCCGCCACACCGGTCCGGTGACCCGGGCGGAACCGACCGAAGCCGGCCCCGACCGGGTCACCGCGAGATCACGCCTTCAGGCCGGACAGCCGCAGTTGCACGCCCACCGCGTCCAACACGCGCGTCTGCTGCCCCCACTGCCAACCCGGCACCGTCCAGTCCGCGTCCAACATCGAGATCGACACCGATCCCCGGGCGAGCGCGGTGGTGTCCGCGTTGCGCACCGGCTCGGTCACCCCCGAGGCCAGACCCAGGTCGAGCTTGTAGCAGGTGTCGCAGGACGGGTCCTTGACGTAGCTCACCTTCAGCGCGTCGGCCTCGCCGACGTTGGTTGTCTCCACCCGGCCGGTCGGCTTGGCCGGGTAGTTCACGTTGAGCGTGGTGTGCAGCGGCAGCACCGGCCCGGTCCGCTTCGCGGTGGCCGCGAGCCGGTCCACCAACCGGGTCGCGAACGCCGTCGCCTGTGCCATCTGCGGGAACGGGTTGCGCGGGTCGGCGGTGCTGTACTCGGCGCTGAACGCGACCGCCGGGACCCCCTTCTCCGCGGCCGTGATCGAGGCGCCGACCGTGCCGGAGTGGTTCGTGGTCGCGCCGATGTTCTGGCCCGGGTTGATCCCGGTGACCACCAGGTCGGGCTTCTTGTCCCGGTACACGTTCGCCAGGGCGAAGGAGACCGAGTCGGCGGGCGTGCCCTCGACCGACCAGATGCCCGGCTCGACCTCGGCGGCCTTGACGATCGCGCCGGGGGTCGCGTTGATCCCGGTGCCCTTGCCGGACTGGTCGGTGGCGGGCGCGACGATCACCGCGTCGTGGCCGGCCGCCTTGAGCGCCCGTTGCAGCGCGCGGATGAACGGCGCCTGCTGCCCGTCGTCGTTGCTCATCAAAATGCTGAGCTTGCGCGGCGCCTGGGTGCCGCGCGCGTCGTCGCTCGCCATCGCGACGGGTGCGCTCGCCGCGAGCAGCGCGACGGCGGTGGCGCCCGCCGCGACGGTGAACACGTGTTTCGTACCGAAGATGGCCATCTCGTCCTCCGTAGGCAAGAAGGTCCGCACGCCCGGGGGACATCGCACCCTGTGGCTCGACGACTCGGGTCTTGTGCGTGGAACGGGACCGGCCGTACGAAACCCGTCACCGACCCGACCGGGCGGTCGAGTGAAATTCGGGTCGCACAACGTGTACGGAGGGGTGAATCGGACGGAATGCACCCTGCGATTCGACACGTGTCAGCCGGCGGATAGCGAAAATAAGGTCAACGGTCGGACATTGCAATGGGCGGAGCCGGGTGGTTCGTCCGGATGCGCACGCCGCGGCCGCGCCGACACCCCCCTCGCCCGGGTCTGGCCAAAGCCCTTTCCCCGAACGTAATCTGACGGATCATCAGCCAAGCCGACCGGCTCGGCCGGGTCGAGTGGGCGGAGCTGTGATGATCCTGGACGGCAAAACCGTGATCGTCTCCGGCGTGGGCCCGGGCCTCGGCCGCCGGGTGGCCCTGGCCGCCGCGCGCGACGGCGCCAACGTGGTGCTCGGTTCGCGGACCGAGGCCAACCTGGTCAAGGTCGCCGAGGAGATCGATCCCACCGGCAAGCGGGTCGCCTGGGCGGTGACCGACATCACCGAGCACGAGACCTGCCGGGCCCTGGTCGACCTCGCGGTGGAACGCTTCGGCACGGTGGACGGTCTGGTCAACTGTGCGGCGCTGGACACCGTGTTCGGCGGGCTGGAGGCGACCGACTTCGCCGACCTGCGCCGGGTGGTCGAGGTCAACCTGGTCGGCAGCCTGGCGATGACCAAGGCCGCGCTGCCCGCGCTCAAGGCCGGCGGCGGCGCGGTGGTCTTCATCGCCACCCAGTCCCAGTTGGTCCCGCCGCCACAGGCGCCGCAGATGGCCTACGCCGCGTCCAAGGGTGGTCTCACCTCCGCCACCTACGCCCTGGCCCACGAGTTGGGTCCGCACCGGATCCGGGTCAATTCGGTGGCCCCGGGCTGGATGTGGGGCCCGCCGGTGGAGGGCTTCGTGAACTACCAGGCGCAGGCCGCCGGAGTGCCGGCCGCGGAGGTGCTCGCCGACCTCGTGGCGCCGATGGCCCTGCCCGAAATGGCCACCGACGCCGACGTGGCCGAGGCCGTCGTCTTCTTCCTCTCGGACCGCGCCAAGGCCATCACCGGCCAGATGCTTCTGGTCAATGCGGGCCATGTGGTCCGGTAGCCGCCCCACGCGCGCCACCTCTGGAATTCAACATCATTTCGGTCAAAACATGCTCAAGCACCACACGTGACACGCCATCTCTTCCCGGGTGTCATCCGAAAAGATCACCGCACGGATAACCAGCCCGCATCGGGGGCAGTAAACCCGCCATGTTGGGCCTGCCGAACACCATCCAAGCGCTTCTTTTCGACCTCGACGGGGTCTTGACCCAGACCGCCAAGGTGCACGGCGTCGCCTGGAAGGAGATGTTCGACCGATACCTGCGCGAACGCGACGGCGCCGACTTCACCCCGTTCGACCCCAGACGCGACTACGACACCTACGTGGACGGCAAGCCCCGCCTGGACGGCACCCGCTCCTTCCTGGAGTCGCGCGGCATCGAACTGCCGACGGGCGACGAGGGCGACCCGCCCGGGTCGTTCACCCTGCACGGGTTGAGCAACGCCAAGAACGACCTGGTGTTGCGGCTGATCCACGACCGGGGCGTGGAGGTCTACCCCGGTTCGGTGCGCTACGTGCACGCCGCACGCGCCGCGAAGCTGCCCAGCGCCGTGGTGTCCTCCAGCGCGAACTGCGAGGACGTGTTGCGCGCGGCGGGCATCCACGACCTGTTCGACGCGATCGTGGACGGCGTGGTGGCCAAACGCGACGGCCTCGCGGGCAAGCCCGCGCCGGACACCTTCCTGGCCGGCGCGAAGGCCCTGGGCGTGGCCCCCGCGCACGCGGCCGTGTTCGAGGACGCGTTGGCCGGCGTCGCGGCCGGCCGGGCCGGCGACTTCGGGCAGGTGATCGGCGTGGACCGGGTCGGTCAGGCCGAAGAGTTGCGCCGACACGGCGCGGACGTGGTCGTCGCGGATCTCGACGAACTCCTCGACCCCGCGCCCGGCGACCGGGCGGGCGGACGGACCTCGGCGGAAGGCACGGCATGAGCACCGGAAACCCCTACACGATCGAGCCGTGGGGGATCACCGAGCAGACCCTGGACCTGGACCACCTGCCCCAGTCCGAGTCGGTGTTCGCGCTCTCCAACGGCCACATCGGCCTGCGGGCCAACCTCGACGAGGGCGAACCGCACGGCCTGCCCGGCACCTACCTCAACGGCGTCTTCGAACTGCGCCCGCTGCCCTACGCCGAGGCCGGATACGGCTATCCCGAGTCGGGCCAGAGCGTCATCAACATCACCAACGGCAAGATCATCCGGCTCCTGGTCGACGACGAGCCGTTCGATCTGCGCTACGGCCAGACCCAGGACCACGAACGCTCGATCGACTTCCGCGAGGGGGTCCTGCACCGCCGCGCGTTGTGGACCTCACCGGCCGGCCGGACCGTCCGGGTCACCTCCAAGCGGCTGGTCTCGCTCACCCAACGCTCGATCGCCGCGATCGAGTACGTGATCGAACCGATAGACGGCCCGGCCCGGATCGTGCTCCAGTCGGAGCTGGTCACCAACGAGGAACTGCCGCTGCCGAACGCCGACCCGCGCGCCGCCGCCGTCCTGGAGGCGCCGCTGCGCGCCGAGGAGCACACGCACAACGGCACCAAGGCGATCCTGGTGCACCGCACCGAGCACAGCGGACTGCGCGTCGCGGTCGGCATGGACCACGAGGTCGACGGCCCCGAGGGCATGTACGTGGAGCCCGAGAGCGCCGCCGACCTGGCCCGCTTCAGCGTGACCACGCTGCTCGACCGCGGGCAGAAGTTGCGAATCGTGAAGTACATCGCCTACGGCTGGTCCTCCACCCGCTCGCTGCCCGCGCTGCGCGACCAGGTCGCCGCCGCGCTGACCGCCGCGCGGTACACCGGCTGGCACGGGCTGGTCGACGAGCAGCGCGGCTACCTCAAGCAGTTCTGGGACAACTCCGACATCGAGGTCGAGGGCGACGTCGAGCTGCAACAGGCCGTGCGGTTCGCGATGTTCCACGTGCTCCAGGCGGGTGCCCGGGCCGAGGAGCGGGCCATCCCGGCGAAGGGGCTGACCGGACCCGGATACGACGGGCACTGCTTCTGGGACACCGAGGTGTTCGTGCTGCCGGTGCTCACGTACGGGCTGCCGCACGCGGTCGCGCAGGCGCTGCGCTGGCGGCATTCGACGCTGCCGCTGGCCCGCGAGCGCGCCGCCCAACTGGGCCTGGCCGGCGCCCTGTTCCCATGGCGGACGATTCGCGGCGAGGAGTGCTCCGGCTACTGGCCGGCCGGCACCGCGGCGTTCCACATCGGCGCGGACATCGCGGTCGCCGTCGCGCGTTACGTGCGGGCCACCGGTGACCGGGACTTCGAGCGCGACTTCGGCCTGGAGATCCTGATCGAGACGGCCCGGATGTGGCGCTCGCTCGGCCACCACGACGCGGCCGGCCGGTTCCGGATCAACGGCGTGACCGGCCCGGACGAATACAGCGCGCTCGCCGACAACAACGTGTTCACCAACCTGATGGCACAGTCCAACCTGTTGGCCGCCGCCGACTCGGTGGCACGCCACCCGCACGAGGCCCGCGCGCTGGAGGTGAACAGCGAGGAGACCGCGAGCTGGCGCGACGCGGCGCACGCGATGTACGTCCCCTACGACGAGGACCTGGGGGTGCATCCGCAGGCCGACGGCTTCACCAAGCACCGGATGTGGGACTTCGAGAACACCCCGCCGGACCACTATCCGCTGATGCTGCACTACCCGTACTTCGACATCTACCGCAAGCAGGTGGTCAAGCAGGCCGACCTGGTACTGGCCATGCAGGTGCGCGGCGACGCGTTCACCGACGAGCAGAAGCGCCGCAACTTCGACTACTACGAGGCGTTGACCGTGCGCGACTCGTCCCTGTCGGCCTGCACCCAGGCGGTCCTGGCGGCCGAGGTCGGCCACCTCGAACTGGCCCTGGACTACACCGCCGAAGCCGCCCTGATGGACCTGCACGACCTGGCCAAGAACACCAAGGACGGCCTGCACATGGCCTCCCTCGCAGGCACCTGCATGGCGCTGGTCGCGGGCTTCGGCGGGCTGCGCGACCACGGCGAGTGCATGTCGTTCAAGCCGCGCCTGCCGATCGGCCTGACCGGGCTGGCCTTCTCGCTGTCGGTGCGCGGCGCCCGGCTGCGGGTGCAGACCACCCACGAGCAGACCACGTACACGCTGCGCGAGGGCGACGAGCTGCCGTTCCTGCACCACGGCGAGAAGCACGTGCTGATCCCGGGCAAGTCGATAACGCTGAACATCCCCCCGCTCACCCGGGACACCCCTCCCCGCCAGCCCGCGGGCCGCGCCCCGGTGCATCGCCAGGGCGCCCCCGACACCCACGCCACGGGCCCGAGCCCGAGCTGACCGACCCGCCGGCCGAGCCCGCGGACTCGGCCGGCGATCATCCCGGCCGCACCGATGCCGCCCCCGAACCCCTGGCCTTCACGTCAACGTCAAGGTCTACCGTTTCGGACATGCGCATCGGAGAACTGGCGGAGCGCGCGGGGACCAGCACCCGAACCCTGCGCTACTACGAGGAACGCGGTCTGCTGTCCGCTCGGCGCAACAGCAGCGGGTACCGCGACTACGACGAGGACGACGCCCGACTGGTCCGCGAGATCCGCGCGCTGCTGGGCATCGGCTTCGATCTGGAGGAGACCCGCCCGTTCGTGGAGTGCCTGCGCGCCGGGCACGACGCGGGCGACGAGTGCCCCGCGTCGGTCGCGGTCTACCGACGCAAGCTCGCCGAGCTCGACGCCTGCATCGACCGCATGCAGGGCATCCGGGCCCATCTGGTCGCCCAGCTCGACCAGACCGAAAGCGCGCACGCCGCCGGCGAGCGCGCCGACCGGCCCACCACCCCGGCCGCCTTCGCCGCCGCCACCCTGCCCGACCCGCCGGAGCCCCGCTGCGCGCTGACCACCGGCCCGCTCACCAAGGAGTCCCGATGACCACGAACGTCCACGACGCCACCGATGCCGACTTCGACACCGCGGTGCTGCGCGCCGACCGGCCGACCCTGGTCGAGTTCACCGCCGAATGGTGCGGGCCGTGCCGTCAGATGGCACCGGTGCTGGAGCAGATCGCGATCGAGGAGCCGGGCCTGGCGGTGGCCAAGCTCGACGTCGACCGCAACCCGGCCGTCGCCGCCCGCTACGGCGTGTTGTCCATGCCGACCTTCATGGTCTTTCAGGGCGGCGAGCCGGTACGACAGTTCGTCGGGGCGCGGCCCAAGCGCCGGATCCTGGCCGAACTCGCGGGCGTGCTCGGGGAGAACCCGGCCGTCGCGGGGTAACTTGCCGAAATGACCAGCGCCCACCGGATCACCATCACCACCGACTACGGACTCGCCGACGGCTTCGTGGCCGCGTGCCACGGCGTGATCGCCGGCCTGGCACCCGCCGTACCGGTCGTGGACGTGACCCACCTGGTGCCACCCGGGGACGTGCGCCGCGGCGCGTTGGTGCTGGCCCAGACCGTGCCGTGGTTCCCGCCGGGCAGCGTGCACATCGCGGTGGTCGATCCCGGCGTGGGCACCGCGCGGCGGGCGCTGGTGCTGCGCGCGGGCGGCCATCTCCTGGTCGGGCCGGACAACGGCCTGCTCCCGTGGGCCGCGCAGGCGCTGGGCGGCATCGAGGAGATCCGCGAGATCACCAACCCGGCGCTCACCCTGGCGAAGGTCTCCCGGACCTTCCACGGCCGGGACGTGTTCGCGCCGGTCGCCGCCCACCTCGCGCTCGGCACGCCGCTCGCCGAGGTCGGCCCGCCGGTGGGCGACCCGGTCGAGCAGACCGCCCCGGCGCCCGGCGAGGTGCTCACGGTCGACCACTTCGGCAACGTGCAACTCGCTTACACGCCGGCCGAGTTCGCCGGCGTCGACGTGTTGCGGGTCGAGGTGGGCGAGCGCACCTACCCGGTTCCCCTGCGCGGCACCTTCGGCGAGGCGCCCGCCGGGGAACTGGTCGGCTATCAGGACTCGGCGGGGCTGCTGGCCATCTCGGTCAACGGCGGCGACGCGGCCCGGCTGCTGGGCGTGCGGGCCGGGGACCGGGTCGGCGTCTCGGCCGCCACGTGAATTCGGCCGCTACTTGAGGTTCGGCTGCTGGTTCTCGAACCACACCTGGTCCAGGGCCGCCTTGCAGCTGTCCCCGGTTCCACAGGTCAGCGCGACGTCGTTCGAACCCTCGTTGAGCTGCACCATGTTCCAGGTGCCGGTGACGCTGGTCGCCGTGCCGTAGTTCTTGAGCCGCACCTTGTTCGAGGTGTCCTTGCCGTTCACCCGGATCGACAGGTTCTGCTGCTCGGTGCCCGCGTTGAGGAACTTCACGGCCAGGTAGTAGGTGCCCTTCTTGGGTACCTCCACCTTCCACGTGATGGTCGACCCCGGCGCCGACATGTCCAACATGCCCTTGCCCGAGGAGTTGGGGACACCGGGCACCGCGACCGCGCCCCCGCTCGGCGAGGCGTCCTCCGCCTCCAGCACGGCGAACTTGCCGCCCGGTGCCGTGGACGGCGCGCTGGAGGGCGGCGCGCTCTGCGACTGGGGCGGGGAGCTGGGACCGCCGCTCGCGGTGGTCGGCGACGCCTTCTCCTTCTTGTCGCCGTCGCCGCGCGTCAACAACACACCGGCGACCACCGCGATCACGAGCACGATCGCCACCGCCGCACCGATCACCGCGCCGCGACCGCCGCCGGCGCCGCCGCCCGTGCTCGGCGGCGGGGAGTGCGGCGGGGACTGCGCGCCACCGTGTTCGTGCTGGGCCGGGATCGCCGCCTGGGGCTGGGTGTGCGCGGGGGGCTGCGCGTAATTCATCTGCCCGACCTGCACGTATTGCGGCATCATGCGATTGGCGGAAGAACCGTACGCACCGGTTGTCCCTGTCCCCTCGGCCGCTTCCTCACCCGGCGCCGGCCGATAGAGGTACCCGTACGGGTCTTCAGGTTCACCGTTGGTACCCGCCGTCATCGGGTAGTCCTCCCTACGTGCGCCAGGCCAGGCTTTGCCAATATCAGGCATCACACTAACGGGCGACGGGTAGGGCAAGTGGCGTTGTCCGCGTGACGGGACTGTCACGAAAAGGCCCTACTGATGCGTATGGCGACCGCTCGTACACCCACTCACAGCCCGTTCGCGCCCCCGGCGCACGGCCCCGACCGGCCGGCCATGCGGTGACCGAATTCACCCGAGACGCCCAATAGATCCACCATCGTGGAGTGGCCCGCACAGGCGTCGGGTCCGACCGGCCGTCCGGCCCCGCTCAGCCCGCCCGACGCTGGGCCCGGTCGCGACGCCGCTTGTTCGCGTACATGTGTTCGTCCGCGATCCGCAGCAGGTCCTCGGGTTCGGCGGCCTCCTCCGCCCAGCCGATCCCGAAGCTCGCGCCCTCCAGCGGCACCGCCAAGCCCTCGGCCGGGATCGGCACGGACAACGCGCGGCGCAGCCGCACCGCCATCTCCTCCGCCTCCTCGCGCCCGATCCCGTCGGCGAGCACGACGAACTCGTCGCCGCCGAGCCGGGCCACCGTGTCGCCCTCGCGCACTGCGGCGGTGAGCCGCTCGGCGACCGCCTTGAGCACCACGTCGCCGATGTGGTGGCCGAAGTTGTCGTTGATGTGCTTGAACCCGTCCAGGTCGCAGAACAACAGCGCGACGCCGCGACGCTCGGCGGCGGGCGGCTCGTCCACGACCACGACCGCGCCCTCGGGGATGCTCAGGATCGCGCCGGCGGGCACCGCCCACTCGTCCGCGTACGGCTCGCGCACCTCGCCGACCGCCCCGACCGCCGCAGTCGCAGCGGCCGGGACCGGGACCGGCGCCGCGTCGGGCAGCGCGGCGCCCGGGCCGAACCGCGCGGCCAGCCTGGCCCGCAGCTCGCGCCCGTTCGGCAGGCCGGTGAGCGGATCGTGGCTGGCCTCGTGCACGAGCGCCTGTTCGCGCTGCTTGCGATCCTCGATGTCCTCCACGTGGGTCAACCCGAACCGCAGGTCGCCGAGCCCGTCCGCGACCTGCGAGGTGCGCAGCGAGACCCACCGATACGTACCGTCGCTGCGTGCCAGACGCAGCTCGGTACAGCCCGCCACCGGCACCGTCCCGCCCAGGTGCCCGGCGAGCAGCGGCCGATCCTCCGGGTGCGCCAACGCGCCCAGCCCGAGCCGCTTGAGCACCGGCGCCGGGTAGCCCAGCATCCGACACAACGCGTCGTTGGCCCGCAGCAGTTGGCCCTGTTCGTGCCCGCGCACACCGGTCATCACCATGCCGCTGGGCGCGTACTCGAAGGCCTGCCGGAAGCTCTCCTCGCTGGCCCGCAACGCCAACTGCTCGCGCTCCAGGCGGGCCACCGCGCGCTGCATGTCGCTGCGCAGCCGCGCGTTGTCCACCGCGATCGCCGCCTGCGCGGCGAACATGCCCAGCACCTCGCGTCGCCAGGGGGCGGGCCGCAGCCCGTCCACCGGCAGGTCCACCGACAACACGCCGACCAGATCGCCCTCGGGCGTGTGCAGCGGCGCGAGCAGCGCGTCGCGTGGATGCCACGCCTCGGGGTGGTCCCCGATCGGCAGGTCCGGTATCCAACTCGGGACGTCCCCCACGTCGGCCAGCCCCGAGCGGTGCCCGAGAAAGCGCAGCGGTCCCCACGGCTCGGCGGCGGCCAGGATGCGATCCCAGCCCTCGCGCGAACCGATCTGGCCGGCCATCGCCTTGCGCAGCTCGTCGTTGCCGGCCACCGCCGCGACCTCGAGGTCGCCGTCGGCGCGGACGAGATTGACCGCAGCGACCCCGAACCCCAGGCCCGAAACCACGCCGTCGACGACGGCTTGCAGGGTGTCCTTGAGATCGCGCGTGGCGTTCAGGTCGGCGACGACGCGGTTCAAAAGGCGCAAAGTCGCCAACCGGACGTGGGTCTCCGTCTCGGCTGTCATGGGTCTCCCCCAGGGGTCGACGCCGGTGTCTTCTGAACAGATATCGTCCGTTTACCAGAGAAACTGAATCACAGCGGGCTTCGAATTGGCGACGTTCCGTCATCGATCAGACTGTCACTGTGAGCCACCTCACGCTTCATACCGTATCGAGTCGGACCGCCGAGCCGCCCCGGAATCGCCCCCTCCGCCGGCATCCACCGCGCATCGTACGAGGCGGGAGCCCATTTTCGGGAACTAACCCCAGGGTTCGCCGAGTCGACCTGACGACCAATCAGATTCCCCGCAGGCCGTTCGCTATGCGTCAGCGAGCTGAGGCACAGTCGATCCGGAGCAAGATCACCGGCCGCTCTTCCCAGCGGGCATGCGAAGTCCCTACGGTACGTCCGTCAGGTTTCCGTACGATCTTGCGCGCGCGTCGCACGGGCCGATACGGCGAACACAACGGCGCGTCGAACGACGGGGGTGGGGCGATGACCGGTCTGGTCGTCGGGGAGGTCTTCGCGAACGCGGCCCGCGCCGTCCCGGACCGAACCGCGGTCGTGCTCGGCGAGCGCTCGCTGACGTTCGCCGAACTGGACGCGGCGGCGGAACTCGGCCTGCGCCGGCTGCTCGCCCTGGGTCTGGCGGCGGGCGACCGGGTCGGCTGCGGCCCGATCTCGGCCGGCGCGGGCATCGCGGCGGTGCCGCTGTTCGCCGCCCTCGCCCGGCTGGGGGCGGTGCTGGTGCCCGCCGACCCGGAAGATCCCGACGGGTACGCACCCGCCCTGGTCCTGGACTCGGCCGAACAGGCCGACGCGCTGATCGCCGACCTGGACGACGAGGACCCCGAGGACCTGCCGGAGCCGGCCGACGTCGAGCCGACCGAGACCGACCCGTGCCTGATCGCCCCGGCCGGCACCCGCGGCGCGTCGTTGTCGCACCGCGTGCTGGTGCTGCGCTCGCACCCGGGCGCGCTCGCCGAGTCGCGCGGGACGCACGTGCTCGCGGCCGACCTGGCCGACGGCCGGACCTGGACGCTCGCACTCGCCCAGTGGCACGCCCGGGACACCCTGGTCCTGGTGCCCGGCGGCGATCCGACCGCCGTGCGCGCGGCGGTGCGCGAACACGCCGCCACCCGGCTCACCGCCGCACCCGCGGTGTGGCGGGCGCTGGCCGAGACCGAGGCCGAGCAGCCCGCCGACGACGAGACGCTGGACACCCTGCGGTTCGCCGACACCGAGCCGACCGAGGCCGCGGTGCTCGCGGACATCGCCCGGATCGCGCCGAACGCATGTGTGCGGGTCGTGCACGACACGCCCGAGACCGGCCCGCTCACCGCGCTGTCCGGCCCCGAGGTGTTCGCCCACCCGGGCGCCTGCGGGATCCCCGGCCCGCTGCACTATGTCGCGCTGGACCCGGACGGCGAGATGTGCGTGCGCGGTCCGCTGTTGTTCGACGGCTACGCCGACGACCCGAAGGCCACGGCCGAGGTGCTCGCCGACGGCTGGTACCGCACCGGCGACCTGGCCGTGCTCGACGAGGCCGGCGGCGTGCTGACGGTGACCGGCCGGGCGGCCGAGCTGATCCGGGTCGGCGCCCACACGGTGGGTCCGGGCGAGGTGGAACGGGTCCTCAAGGCCCACCCGGACGTCCGGGACGTCGCGGTCATCGGCCTGCCGCACCCCACCGACGGCCGGCTGCTCGGCGCCGTGGTGGTCGCCGAGGACCCCGCCCGGGTCCCGGGCCCGGGAGCGCTGCGCACCGCGTGTGCGGAGGCCGGCCTGGCCGAGTACAAGCACCCGGTGCGCGTCTTCTACGCCGACGAACTGCCCTCCGGCGCCGGCCGCCGCGAGGACCTGGCCCGGGAGATCACGGCGGGCCGCTGACGGGTCGGGGGCGCCGCGCGGGAAGGGCGGATCCCGGCCCCGGCGTCCGGGCCGCATACCCTGGATCCGTGTCCCGGACCCCGCCGCCGCCCGTCGACGAAGCCGCCTTCAAGGCCGCGATGTCCCGATTCGCCGCCGGCGTGGTGCTGCTCACCGCCGTCGAGGGCGACCCCGAGGACGGCGGCCCCGTGGACGACGTGGGGATGACCGCGACCGCGTTCATGTCGGTGTCGCTGGACCCGCCGCTGGTGCTGATCAGCCTGCGTCGCGAGGCCCGGATGCGCGACGTACTGGACGAACAACCGCTGTGGGCGGTGTCGCTGCTCGCGCAGAGCCAACGACACGTCGCCGGCCGCTTCGCCATCCCGGGCCGGATCAGCGACCGGCTGATGTTCGCCGACATCCCGCACCGCCGCGGCCCGATCACCGGCGCCGCGCTGGTCGGCGGCGCCCTGGCCACCCTGGAGTGCCGCACCCACCGGGTGGTCGAGGCCGGCGACCACGTCCTGTTCGTCGGCGAGGTGCTCGCCGTGGAAATGCCCAGCCCGGAAGGCCCGCCCCTGCTGCACTTCCGGGGCCGCTACCAGGGTCTGGGCTGAGGCCGCAGCACGCTCACGGCCGCGGCCCCGGGCGCATCAGGCCGTCCGCGGTCACCGAGGCCACCAGGCGACCGTCCCGGGTGAACACCCGGATCCGCCCGTGCATGCGACCGTCGCCCGCGTACTCGCTCGCGCAGCGCAGCAGCAGCCACTCGTGCGCGGAGAAGTCCTCGTGGAAGGTGATGTTCTGGGCCAGCGCCACCGACATCGAGCGCCCGCCGCGCCGCTCGATCTCGGCGCGCGGATACGGCCGCAGCGCCACCGGGCCCAGGAAACCCTCGGTCGTCCAGGCCAGGACCGCCCGGGCCATGGTCGCGGTGTCCTCGACCCCCACGCACCGCGTCCACAGGTCCAGGCGCGGCGGCCCGGCCAGTTCCGGAGCCAACGCGTCCGCCCCGCCCACCGTGCGCACCTCCCACGGCAACATCGGCACCGACAACTCGGCGCAGTCCTCGGGCCCCGGCACCCGCGCCGGCAACGGGTCGGCGTGCCGCACCAATTCGGGTCCGCGCACGCCGAGCGTCACGAACGCCCGGTAGTGCTCGTGCGCGCCCTGCCGAAAGCCCACCTGGAGCATCGCCGCGGACCGGCCCTGGTGCAGCCGCTCGACCCGCACCCGCACCGGCTCGGCCGGATCGCCGGCCCGGGGAAACACGCCCTGGAGCGTCTGCACCGCCATGTGCGGGACCACCCGTTCGGCCGCCACCACGGTCTGCGCCAGCACTTGCGCGCCGAGCGTGCGCGGGATCGGGGTCACGATGTTGCGCGCCCCGAAGGTGACCACCGCGCCGGGCCCACCCGGGTCCGCGGGCCCCACCGGCGCCAACTCCAGCGCGTCCACCAGGTCTTCCGTCGCGATGCTCGGCCACATCGACACTCCACCAGCCATGCGCGCATGATCGCAGCCCGCCGAACCGCCGCCCGCACCGCCCCTGACGGCCCGTCAGTTCTGCGGTGGGTCAGCGCCGC
Organism: Embleya sp. NPDC059213; assembly: GCF_042754445.1. Classification (NCBI taxonomy): domain Bacteria; kingdom Bacillati; phylum Actinomycetota; class Actinomycetes; order Kitasatosporales; family Streptomycetaceae; genus Embleya; species Embleya sp. NPDC059213. The sequence goes on along the minus strand of NZ_JBHZAV010000037.1, from coordinate 4,181 downwards.
GCACCCTTTCCGGTGAACTTCACGACCAGCGACACCAGGAACGCGGCGACCGCGATGCTGATGATCCACCGGAGCCAGTCGACCCCCCTGGTCTCCTCGACCCCCAGCCCGGCGGCGATGCCGTAGCCGATCAGCGTGCCCACGATGCCCACCGCCATCGTGGCCAGGAAGCCGATCTTCTGCCTGCCGGGAAGAAAGAGCCGGCCCAGCGCGCCGATGATGACCCCGGCGATGATCAAACCAACGAATGTCACGGGTTCCTCCACGGACGGCGGCACGCGTACGGACCACATCAGTCCGGACTTTTCCGGACAGGTGTCTCCTGTTCCCCACGATCACCACGCGTTAACGCGAACACACCCGAGCCCCAAAGCCCTAAGGTGGTTGCGCCTGCCGGGTGGCCACGGTGCAAAATGGTCCGGTACACGCCCCGATAGCTCAGTTGGCCAGAGCACGCGCCTTGTAAGCGCGGGGTCGTCGGTTCGAACCCGACTCGGGGCTCACCAGGGGCCGCCATCCGCGAGACGCGGACGGCGGCCCGTTCGTCTCCCCGGACGCGTACCCGCCGTCGATCAGCGGCGCAGGTCCGGCGCCGGGCCGGTGGAGGCACGAACGACCAGCTCGGGGCGGTAGATCAGTTCGGTACGCGGCGCCCGGCCGCCACCGATCTCGTCGAGCAGCGCGCGCACCGCCGCCGCGCCCATCGCCTGCACCGCCTGGCGCACCGTGGTCAGCGGCGGATCGGTGAACGCCACCAGCGGCGAGTCGTCGTAGCCCACCACCGAGACGTCCTGCGGCACCCGCAATCCGCGCTCGCGCGCCGCCCGCACCGCGCCGAGCGCCATCAGGTCGCTGCCGCACACGATCGCCGTCGCACCCCGCGCCAGCAGCGCGCCCGCCGCGGCCTGCCCGCCCTCGACCGAGAACAGCGAACGCTCGATCCAGCCGTCCGCGTCCAGGACCCCGAACCGCTCGGCGAGCCCGTGCCGGAAACCGGCGATCTTGCGCGCGGTGGGCACATACCGCTCCGGTCCGACCGCGAGCCCGATCGCGGTGTGCCGCAGCGAGGCCAGGTGCCCTATCGCCAACTCCACCGCGACCGCCTCGTCGCTGGAGATGAACGGCGCGTCCACCCCGGGCGCGAAGCCGTTGACGAACACCATCGGCAGGCCGCGCTCGACCAGGCGCAGGTAGCGGGACAGGTCCGCGCCCGAGTCCGAGTGCAGGCCGGAGACGTAGACGATCCCGGACACCCCGCGTTCCAGGAGCAGTTCGGTGTAGTCGTCCTCGGTGACCCCGCCCGGGGTCTGCGTGCACAGCACCGGCGTGTACCCGTGGTGCGCCAACGCCCGCTCGATGACCTGCGCGAACGCCGGGAAGATCGGGTTGTCCAACTCCGGGAGCATCAGCCCCACCAGGCCCGCGCTGCGCCGCCGCAGACGGGCCGGTCGTTCGTAGCCGAGCACGTCGAGGGCGGTCAGGACGGCCCGCCGAGTGTCGTCCGCGACTCCGGGTTTGCTGTTGAGCACCCGACTCACGGTCGCCTCGCTGACCCCTGCCTGCGTTGCGATGTCCGCCAACCGAGCCTTCATGCCCCGCAGCCTAGTGAGACTTTCAGCAGGATTTCGCAGGGCTTTGCGGGTCACGCAAAACATTTCGGACGATCCCGACCGCTCCGGACTGCTGACAGATCCCGTGCGCCCGGGTACGGTGATCGCAGTCCGTCAAGAATGGACTAGACCACTCGCCCAGCGCGACGCGGTCGTTCGGCACCGGGTACTTCACCCTCCACTCGGATCGTCCGGCACGTTCCTGCCGGTGGAAGGACACATCACCATGGCCACGGTCAGCTACAAGCAGGCGACCTGTACCTACAAGGGCGCCGAGCGCCCGTCCGTCAACGCGCTGGACCTGGAGATCGCCGACGGCGAGTTCCTGGTTCTCGTCGGCCCCTCCGGCTGCGGAAAGTCCACCTCCCTGCGCATGCTCGCGGGTCTCGAGGAGGTCACCGGCGGCTCGATCCACATCGGCGACCGCGAGGTCACCAACCTGGAGCCCAAGGACCGCGACATCGCGATGGTGTTCCAGAACTACGCGCTGTACCCGCACATGACGGTCGCCGAGAACATGGGCTTCGCGCTCAAGATCGCCGGCGTCGACAAGAAGCAGATCCGCGCGAAGGTCGAAGAGGCCGCGAAGATCCTCGACCTCACCGAATACCTCGACCGCAAGCCGAAGGCGCTCTCCGGCGGTCAGCGCCAGCGCGTCGCGATGGGCCGCGCGATCGTCCGTGAGCCGCAGGTCTTCCTGATGGACGAGCCGCTGTCCAACCTGGACGCCAAGCTCCGCGTGCAGACCCGTACCCAGATCGCCGGCCTCCAGCGCCGCCTGGGCATCACCACCGTCTACGTCACGCACGACCAGGTCGAGGCGATGACCATGGGCGACCGCGTCGCGGTGCTCAAGGACGGTCTGCTCCAGCAGGTCGACACCCCGCGCAACATGTACGACCGCCCGGCCAACGTGTTCGTGGCCGGCTTCATCGGCTCGCCCGCGATGAACCTGATCGAGGTCGACCTCGCCGAGGACGGCATCCGCTTCGGCGACGCGGTCGTCCCGGTCTCCCGCGAGGCCCGCGAGGCGGCGGTGGCCGAGGGCGCCAAGAAGGTGACCCTGGGCGTGCGCCCCGAGCACCTGAAGATCAACTCGGCCGAGGGCCTGAACAAGGACGCCAAGGGCCTCGCGGTCTCCGTGGACGTCGTCGAGGAGCTCGGCTCGGACGCCTTCGTCTACGGCTCGGTCACCATCGACGGCGAAACCAAGCCCCTGGTCGTCCGCGTCCCCGGCCGCGACGTCCCGGAAAAGGGCGGCGTCCTCCACGTGGTCCCGACCGTCGGCGAAACCCACCTCTTCTCCACCAAGTCCGGCGAACGCCTGCACGACTGATCCACCACCCCCTCGCCCCCGACCCGCCACCCACCCCCACCGGGGTAGGTGGGGGGTCGGGGGCGAGGCGCGTTCGGACTACATGCCGGAGGGCCGGGCCGGCGGGTGAGGTCGGGTCGCGGGTGCGGCGGACCGGTCGGTCGGGGGCGAGTGGTGGTCTGGGTCGCGGGCGCGGGTCGGGGCGGGTCGTGAGTCGGGGCCGATGTCCGGTCGGGGTCGTGAAGCGGGCGAGCGGTGGTCCGGGTTGCGGACGCGGCGACCAGGCAGACCGGGGCCGCAGGCGCGGCGGGCGGGCAAGCCCGAGTCGTGAGCCGGGCCGACACCTGCCCCGAGTCGTGAGCGGGGCGAGTGGGCGGCACGGGTCGCGGGTGCGGCGGGCAGGCGCCGGGTCGTGAGTCGGGCTGATGTCTGGTCCGGGTCGCGAGCGGGGCAAGCCGGTGGGGGGTGTTTGTGGGCCGAGCCCGACACCCCAGGCGAGGTCGTGACCTTGCTCCACTTTGACGGACACCGTCGTTGTGGTGGTCAGGCCGAAAGGGCGGCTTCGTATTCGACGGGGCTGAGGTAGCCGAGGCTGCTGTGCAGTCTGCGCAGGTTGTACCAGGATTCGCTGTACTCGAAGACCTCGTGGTGGGCGGCGGCCCGGCTGCGCCGGCGCCGGTCGACCCCGAGTTCGCTTTCGAGGGTGACGAAGAAGGACTCGGCGAGTGCGTTGTCCCGGCACCGGCCGGTCTGTCCGACGGACGATCGGCTGCCGAACTCGGCAGTGAGCGCGGCGAATTCACTACCGGTGTTTCCAGGTGTCCGCCAAAGTGGATCAAGCCCGGTCGCGAACGCGGCGGGCAGGTGGGCGGCGGTCACGGGCCGAGTCGAACACCTGACCCGAACTCGCGAGCACAGCAAGCTGGTGGGCAGCAGTCGCAAGCCGGGCCCGACACCTGGGGCGAGGTCGCGAGCGGAGCGGGCAGGCGGTCGCGGGCCGGGCCGGACGCCCGAGCCGGAGTCGTGAGCGAGGCGAGCGTGCCGGCGCGAAACGTAAGTCGGGCCCGACACCTGGGGCGAGGTCGCGAGCGCAGCGAGCGGGTGGGCGATGGTCGTGGGCCGGGCCCGAGACCCGGGCCGAAGTCGCGAGCGCAGCAAGCCGGTGGGCAGCAGTCGCAAGCCGGGCCCGACACCTGGGGCGAGGTCGCGAGCGGAGCGGGCAGGCGGTCGCGGGCCGGGCCGGACGCCCGAGCCGG
>NZ_JBHZAV010000036.1:0-68985 GCF_042754445.1 Embleya sp. NPDC059213 | reverse complement strand
GTTTTGTCGGCGGCTGCGTCTTTTTTGTATAAGAGACCGCGTCCTGGTGCACCGGATGGGCGTCCAGACCCGCCGCGCGCAGCTCGCGCGCGGCGGACTCGGCGGACTCGACCGCCCGGGCGCCGAGCAGCACGGTGTGCCCGACCAGGCCCAAGCGGCGGGCCACCTCGCGCCCGATGCCGCGATTGGCGCCGGTGACCAGCGAGATCGGGGCGGACCGGCCGGGGTCGGCGGTTGCCGGCCGGGCGGTCGCCGGCTCGGTGGTGCGCGTCATCGGGTCAGCGCCGTCCGTCGAGGCGGTCGAAGGTGTCGCCGAACACCCACGGACTGGTCGAGGCGATGAAGTCGGTCGGGAAGCCGGCCGTGTGGTCGGTCGCGGCGGCCAGTCGGTGGAGCGCCTCCGCGGGCAACACCACGTCCACCGCGCCGAGGTTGTCCCGCAGTTGCTCGACCGAGCGGGCGCCGATGATCGGGTGCACGGTACGCGAGTGGGCCCGGGTCCAGGCGATCGCCACCTGCGACGCGGTCGCGCCGAGTTCGTCGGCCACCTCCCGGACCGCCCGGGCGGCGGCGTGTTCGCGCTCGCCGAGCGATTCGGGATCCACCCGGGTGCCGGCCTCGGCGCCGCCGGGGCGGGTGAACTTGCCGGACAGCACACCGCTCGCCAGCGGCCCCCACGCGGCCACCGTGAGACCGAAGTCCTCGGCCATCGGGAGCAGTTCCCGTTCGATGTCGCGGTCGAGCAGGTTGTACGGGACCTGGAGCCCGGCGAAGGGTGTCCAACCGCGCCACTCGGCAAGGGTGTTGGCCCGGCTGACCACCCACGCCGGGGTGTCCGAGATGCCGATGTAGAGGATCTTCCCGGCCCGCACCGCGTCGTCGAGCGCGCGCATGGTCTCCTCGATCGGCGTATGCCGGTCCCACAGGTGCACCCAGTAGACGTCGAGGTGGTCGGTGCGCAGTCGGCGCAGGCTGGTCTCCAACGACCGGGTCAGGTTCTTGCGGTGGTTGCCGGCGGCGTTCGGATCGGTGCGGTCCCGGGTGACGGTGTATTTGGTGGCGAGTACGAAGCGGTCCCGGCGGCCGTCCAGGAGTTCGCCGACGATGCGTTCGCTCTCGCCGTCGCGGTAGTTGATCGCGGTGTCCACGACGTTGCCGCCGGCGTCCGCGTACACGTCGAGCATCCGGCGGCACTCGTCGGGCCCCGCGCCGACGGTGCCCTCGCCGCCGAAGGTCATCGCGCCCAGGAACAGTTCGGAGACGCGCAGGCCGGTGTTGCCGAACAGGCGGTAGCGCATGGGTACTTCCTCTTCGTTCGGTTCGGGGACGTGGCCATCGTCGGGTGGGTGGGCACACCGGGTCCAAGACCGGTTGTGATAACCAGAGGTTATGGACACGCACCTGCGAGACCTTCGGTACTTCGTGGCGATCGCCGAAGAACTCAGCTTCACCCGGGCCGCGGAGCGACTGTTCGTGTCACAACCCGCGTTGAGCAAACAGATACGCCAGTTGGAGGACGGGCTCCGGGCCCGCCTGTTCGACCGGGACCGGCGAACCGTCGCGCTGACCGCGGCCGGTGCGGCGTTGTTGCCGGCGGCGCGCGAGGTGATCCGCTGCTGGGACGAGGCGCAGCGGGTGGTGGGCGACGCGGTCGCGGCCGAGGCCGCGGTGTTGCGAGTGGGGCTGTCCACGAGTGTGGGTCGTGGGTTGTTGCAGCGGGCGCGGGAGGGGTACGCCGTGCGGCGGCCCAATGGACGCCTGGAGATTCGGCAGATCGACTGGGACGACGCGACGGCGGGGCTGGCCGATGGGCGGGTGGACGTCGCGCTGGTGTGGTTGCCGATCCCGAACCGGGACGCGTTCGCGACGCGGGTGGTGGCGACCGAGCCGAGGTGCGTGGTGGTGCGCGAGGATCATCCGCTCGCGGGGCGCTCGGAGATCGCCTTCGCGGAGCTCTTGGACGAGCCGTTCCTGGCGCTGCCTCCCGCCGCGGGGCCGCTGCGGGACTACTGGTTGGCGATCGATCAGCGGGACGGGCGGCCGGTGTGGGTGGGGGCGACGGTGCGCAACGCGGACGAGACCTTCGCGGCGGTGGAGGAGGGCAGCGGGATCGTGCTCATCGCCGCCGGGAACGCGGCGATCTACCAGCGGCCCGGCACGGTGGCGGTCCCGGTGAGTGGGTTGAGCCCGAGCGAACTGGCGGTGGCCTGGCGGGGGGACGACCATCGCGGCACGGTCCGCGACTTCGTCGAGACGCTCTAGCCGGCCGGCCGGTGGGGGCTGTTGTCCTCAAGTGCCGGACGGGCCGGGGCGGTTGCGGTCGGGTCGAGGGGCCGCGGTGGGTGCTGGGTTGCGGTGGGGCGGCCTCGAACGCGGGACGGGCCGGACTTGTCGCGTGCCGCTTTGGGTCGGGTGGGTGGTGGGGTGTGCTCAGGCGCTGGATGGGTTGGGACCGGGGTTTTGGGCTGTGGGTTGGCAGTTGCGGGTCATGGTGGTTGCGGCGCCGAAGCCCAGTAGGCCGCGTAGGTAGGGGGTGTGTTCGGTTTTGATCGCGGTGAAGTCGTGGCGTTCGTAGAGGGCGCGGGCGCGGGGGTTGACGTCGATCACGTCGAGTCGGATTCGGCGGCAGCCGAGTTCGGGGGCCAGGGTGGCGATCTCTTCGAGTAGGCGGCTGCCGATGCCCTGGCCGCGGTGGTTCGGGTCGACGGCGATGCCGTCCATGACCAACTCGCGCTCCTTGGGGCGGCGTTCGAGCAGGGCCAGGATGGCCACCCGGTGCAGGCCGCCGATGCGGCCGTACGCGCGCAGCACGTCGAGGGCGGAGCCGCCGGTGAAGCTGCGGCCGGCGTGGGTGTAGCCGGCCACGCCCACCAGTACGCCGTCCCGGATCGCGGCGATCGCGCGGTCCGCGTTCAGGTGCGTGGCGAGGAACGCGATGCCTGCCTCGGGCGGACCCAGCGCGGCGCCGAGCTTGCGGCCGAACGCCTCCCAGTACAGCTGGGCCGCCCGGCGGCGCGCATCGGGCGGCAGGCCGCGTCGGAGCTGCAGCGCACCCGGGCCCGGGAGATCCGCGCCGCTTGGCGCGTTCGGCTCGTTCGCCTGCTCCATCGGGCCTCCGGGGGAGTGCGGGTCGGCCTCCTCGGCGGGTGGGGCGCTCTCGCCTCCCGGCCGGGCGCGTGTCACACCGCGACCGGGATCGCCGCCAGGGCCGCCGTCACGTCGGCCAGGTGCGGATCGGCGGCGGCCCTGGCCAGCGCGGCGGTCAGCGCCTCCGCGTAGGTGGCGCCGGCCTCGGTCAGGCGGGTGCGTCCGTCGTCGGTGATCACGGTGTACACACCTCGGCGGTCCTTGGGACACAGGTCGCGGCGGGTGAGGCCGTCGGTTTCCAGGCGGACCGCGAGTCGGCTGACCGAACTCTGGTTGAGGCCGATCGCGTCGGCGAGTTCCTGCATGCGCAGTTCGCCGTCGGGGGCGACCGCGAGGCGGGAGAGCGCGCGGTACTCGGACAGCCCTATGCCGTGCCGCCGTTGCAGTGTCCTGCCGAGGTCGTGCTCGACGCGCGCGTGCAGCACGACGACCTGCTCCCAGAGCTTGGCGTCCATGGCACCGTCCCCTTTCGCGGTTCGGTCGAGCGGAAGACCGCTGTTGACAGATTACATGCAGTGCCAGATTATGCATGCACAAGCAAACAATGTATGTGCATGCACTTACTTGAGATTCGGGAGCAATCATGACCAGCACCAGCACCAGCACCAGCACCGCCGCCGACGCCGCCGTCGCAATCCAGCGGGTCGCCACTACGCCGGACTGGTACGAGCCGTACCGGATCTCGCAGGCCATCCGGGCCGGCGGCCTGATCTTCGTGTCCGGCCAGGCCGGCTTCGAGGAGGACGGGCGCACCGTCGAGGGCGGCTTCCTGGAACAGGGCCGGCAGGCGTTCCGGAACGTGGAACGGGTGCTCGCCGAGGCGGGGGCGACCTTCGCCGATGTGGTCAAGGTCGGCATCTTCGTCCGGAACATGGCCGCGAATCTGGACGACGTGATCGTGCTGCGCGAGGAATTCCTGTCCCGGCCGTACCCGGCGGACACCCTGCTGGAGGTCTCCTCGCTCGCCCAGCCGGACTGGCTGATCGAGGTCGAGGTCATCGCCCTTGACCGCTGACGGCCGCCGAGAAGGCGCCGAGAAGCCACCGAGAACCACCGAAACAGCCGGATCCGCCGGATCCGCGAGGCCCGGCGTACCCACCACCGCGACGAACGAACGGAAACCGCGTTGACCACCATCACGAACCCGCTGCTGACCCCGCATCGGCACGGCGTACTGGACCTGCCCAACCGGATCGCGATGGCCCCGATGACCCGGGGCCGCGCGCACGACACCACCGGCGTACCCAGCGAACACGCCGCCGCCTACTACACCCAGCGGGCCGGCGCCGGTCTGCTGATCACCGAGGGCATCTCCATCCACCCGCTCGGCAAGTCCGGCCCCGGCATCCCGGGGCTGCACACCGACGAACAGGTCGCGGGTTGGCGGGAGATCACCGCCGCCGTGCACGACGCGGGCGGCCGGATCTTCGCCCAGCTATGGCACGTGGGCCGGATGACGCACCCGGTGACCCTGGACGGTGCGACGCCGACCGCACCCTCCGAGGTGCCGATCACCGAGGCGCCGATCTTCACCCGCGAGGGACTGCTGCCGCACGTCACGCCGCGGGCGCTGACCGTCGCCGAGATCCGGGACCTGGTCGCCGCGTTCGCCCGTGCCGCGGGGCGGGCGATCGAGGCCGGCTTCGACGGGGTCGAGATCCACGGCGCCAACGGCTACCTGTTCCAGCAGTTCCTGGCCGAGAACACCAACCTGCGCAGCGACCGCTACGGCGGCTCGGCGGAGAACCGGCTGCGCTTCGTATTGGAGGTGGTGGACGCGGTCGCCGCCGAGATCGGCGCGGACCGGGTGGGCCTGCGGATCTCGCCGGACAACCCGGAGAACCAGATCCGCGAGTCGAACGCGCGCGAGACCTACCGGGCCCTGGTCGACGCTCTCGATCCGCTGGGCCTGGCCTATCTGCACGTGTTGGAACGTGGCGACTACCCGGCGCTCGCCGATCTGCGCCCGCGCTGGTCCGGCACGCTGATCGCGAACCACAACGGCCCGACACCGGTCGACCCGGCGACGGCCGAGCGACTGCTGGCCACCGAACTGGCCGATGTGGTCGCCTTCGGCCGGTTGTTCATCACCAATCCGGACCTGCCCGCGCGGATCGCGGCGGGACTGCCGCTGGCCGGGCCGCCGGTGGCGGACGTGTACGGCGGCGGCGCGCGCGGCTACGTGGACTATCCGCCGGCCTCGGTGGAGGTGGTCGGTTAGGACGCCGCGGTCGACTCCGCGCCGGGCTGCCGGCGTTCGGGGTCAGGCCGCCGCGTCCAGGGGGTCGGCCGTGCCGGTGAGGACGGCGCGCAGCGCGTCCGGGGTCAGCAGGCCCACGGCACGGCCGGCCTCGTCGGTCACCGCCCACACCCGCATGCCTCGGGCGCGCATGGCTGCCAGCGCCTCGGCGGCGGGCATCTCCGGGCGGGCGAACGGGCCCCGGTCGTGCGCGATGTTCCCGATCGGCGTGCGCGCGGTGTACCACGAGCGGGTTCGGTACGGCGCGAGCTGCGCGCGGCGTACGACGCCGAGGCAGCGGCCGTCCTCGGCGTGCAGGATCACGTGGTCGGCGTCGGCCGCGTGGATCAGGTCGATGGCCTGGTCGACCATGGTGTCGGTGTCGATCCACAGCTCGGCCGCGCGCATGGCCCGGGCGACGGTGGGCGGGCCGGCCGGGGTTGCCTGGCCGGTGGCGCGATGGTGGGGGATGGCGGTCATCGGGGTACCTGGTTTCCAGTCGTCCGGAGCCGGGGGTCGAGCCGGTCGCCGGTGTCGGGGCATGGGGCCGCGGCCGGGAAACCGGCTGCGGGTGGGACCGTGCGCGCACCGACTGCGGACGACACGCCCCGGTGGGGCGGCGGGAGTTCGGCGCCGAAGCAGCTCGTTCGGCGGGTGCCGGTGAGCGGACCGGCGGTGTGCCGGTGGGCCGAGGGTTCGTCGTGGGCATGGCGGCCCACGGCGGGCGGTGGCGCAAGTGGCGCTGTGCGCTCGGTCGGTGGGCGAACGGCGGTCCCGGATGCTCCGGCGACCCGTCCCGGGGACCCGGCCGGACGGCCGACGGTCCTCGCCCACCGAGGACGGCGTCGACTCGGAAGCCGACGTACGAAGTGTCTTCGGTGGGGACACCTTACCGTCTTTCCGACACACCGCCGAACACACGTCGGGACGATCGGGTCGGAATCGGCCTTATTCGCCGCCGAGTTGGGCCCTCGCGGGCCCCGGATCGGCGGGTCGCCGGGCGGGTTGTCCCCAGGCGCCGCACGGCGGTTGCCGCGGACGGCCTACCAGGTGTAGATCGGTTTGCCGGTGCGGTCCTTGGCGTCGGTGTAGACCTTCATGCAGGCGCCCTCATCCGAGGCGTTCAGGGCCGAGGAGCCGCTGGGGAGTTGGCCGGCCGGCGGAGGCGGCGGCGCGGTCGGGGGTGCCGTCGTCGAGCTGCTCCCGCCGCCCTTGAAGGTCGGGCCGGAACCCCAGTCGCTGCCGATCTGCACCGTTACGTGGGTCGCGTTCGCCTGCGGGGACAACGCGGTCGCGGGCAGACCGAGCACGTCGGCGACCGCCTTGGCCTGGTCCTGGTCCTTGGCCGGGAAGATCACCGTGCTGGTCTGCCGCTTGGCCGCGGCCGGGCCCTTGGCGGCCTTGGTGAAGCCCTGGGCGATCAGACCCTCGGTGACCGCGCCCGCCTGGGTGCTTCCGGTCGCGCCGACCACGGTGATCCGGATCGCGGCCTTGTCCACGTTCGAGGCCGGCGGGGGTTGCGACGCGGCGGGTGGCGGGGTCGGGGTGCCCGCCGCCGGTCCGTTCTTGTCGAAGGCGACGTCCGCGCGGACCATCTTGAACAACGTCTCGGCGGACGCGGCCGGGACCAGGTGTTGGTCCGGTGCCTGCGGATCCGCGTCGTTGGGCATCGTGGTCATGGTGATCCGGTTGGTGTTCACCTTGTTCAGCGTGGTCGCCAGCGAGGTCAGCTTCTGCAGACCGTTGAGGCCGTCGTCGACGGTCAGCGACTTGGTCGCCGCGTCGGCGACCTTGAACAGCTTGACCGGGTTGGTGATCGTGCTGTTCGACTTGAGCGTGCGCACCATCGAGTTGAGGTACATGTGCTGCGCGTGGGTGCGCCCGACGTCACTGCCGTTCTCGAAGGCGTGCCGGGTGCGCAGCCACTTGAGCGCGTCCTCGCCCTGGATGGTGTGCTTGCCGGCGGTCAGCTTGAGGTGCGAACCCACGACGTGCCGCTCGCCGTTGATGTACTCGACCTGTTCGTCCTGGATGTTCGACTGCACGCACACGTCGACCCCGCCGACCGCGTCGGCCATCGACACCACGCCGGAGAAGGTCACCATCATGAAGTGATCGATGTGAATCTTGGTGAGCAACTGCCAGGTGCCGACCACACATCCGGGCCCGCCGCGGCCCAGGCTCTCGTTGATGGTGGTGTTGATCGGCGCGAACTGCTTCTTCGTCTTGGGGTCGGTGCAGACCGGGATCTGCACGCGCGTGTCGCGCGGAATGCTGATCACCGACGCGTTGCTGCGGTCCGCCGACACATGCAGCAACATCTGTACGTCGGCCCGCGGCGCGCCGCCGTCGCAGGCGCCGCCGAGCTTGCAGTCGGTCGGGTCGTCGCGGCCGTCCGAGCCGATCATCAGAATGTTCATCGGGGTGCGGCCGAACTCGTCGGGCGCGTCCTTGGGCACCTCGACGTCGCTGGTGTTCAGCTTGCTGTGCTTGATGTTCCCGTTGAGCTTCTCCCAGATCACGTAGCCGGTGACGCCGAGGGCGACCAGCACCACCGACATCACCATCGCGGTGATCTTGAGCTTGCGGAACCGGCGCGGTTTGCCGTGCCCGGTGCGCTTTCCGCGCCGCGCGGCCCGGCCGGCCGGCGCGTCCTCGCCCCGACGGGCGCGGGGTACGGCGGGAGCGTCGGCGCCGGCGGAATCGGGCGCGGTGTCCGCTGCGGTCGGGGTCGAACCCGCGTTGGAGGCGGGCGCCTGCGGCTGCGACGCGTTCGCGCGGCGGCGGCGACCACCGGACTCCGGTGCGGAACTCAAAACGACCCCCGAGAGTGCTGTCGTCGAACCGATGCCGCATTGCCACGGATTGGCTCGACACCGTACCGGGCGGCCGCAACGGACCGTACACGTGCCGGCTGCGGACCATTGGGGAGGCAGCCTCGGGGAAACGGACGGTGTGCCGCACTCGATGGTTGCAGCGCGCGGGACCGCTCCGGATATGGCGTGCGTCACGCGTCCCGTCGCATCCGCCGCGCCCCGCCGGGACGCGACGAAGCGACGTGAAGACGGCGCCACCCTCGGGGGGAGGGGGCGGCGCCGTCGCTCTGGCGTCGGTGAGCGGGATCACCTCTCGGCGGGGGCACGCCGCGACTCCAGCCGAACGGTAATTCGCAGCGGCAAAGGTTGGGCCCGGGGACACCCGTTCACCGACTGATCCGTACAACGAGCGACCCGGGCCGAGCATTCCCGGCATAGCGCTCGGATCGGGTCGAAGCGTGGTGCCGCCGCTTCGGGTGGTGGACGGGGTCACGCTCGGCTGTGGCCGGCGGAGCCTTTCGGGCCGCCGCCCAGGCTTTCCAGGCCGGCGATCAGTACGTCCAGGCCGGCGTGGAACTCGACCTCGGGTGTGCTCGCGGCGGCGGCGCCGGCGATCTCGATCAGGTACGGGAAGTGCTCGGCGGGCAGCGCCCGGGCCCGGTCGGTGATCGCCCGGACGTCTTCGTCGGGGGCGATCGACAGCGGCCCGGCCAGTTCGGCCTGGGCGAAGCCGGTGACGAAGCCGGTCACGGCGCGGAAGGCGTACAGCAGGTCGGCCCCGCGCCGGCCGCTGCGGGCGAGGGCGCGCAGCAGCGCCTCGCCGTGCGCCAGGGTCGCCGGGTCGGTGATCCGGCGGGTCAGGATCAGCGGGATGACGTCCGGATGGGCGCGTACGGCACGCCAGTTCGCCTCGGCGAGCCGGCGGGTCTCGATCCGCCAGTCGGCGTCCTCGGCGTGTTCGGTGACCGCCGGCAGCGCGTCCGCCAGCACGGCCTCGACCAGCAGCCCCTCCAGGCCCTCGCGCCCGTCCACGTAGTTGTAGATCGTCATCGCCCCGGTGCCCAGGGCGGCGGCGAGGCTGCGCATGGTCAACGCGGCCAGGCCGTGGGCGTCGACCAGGGTCAGGGCCGCCGTGCGCAGTTGTTCGCGGCTGAACTTTCGGGGCGCGGGCACGATGCTCCTCCTTGACGTACGTACAACGTACGTGTTCGACTGGCGCTGTTCACGTACAGAGTACGTCAACGTGGTCCCGGCGGCCCGCGCCGGCCCGGCCCGGCGCGCCCGGAGGCGCCCGATTTCCCCCTGCGGCAAGGAGTTTCGATGACCCACGTCGACCTGTTCGAACATGCCCTGCGATTGGCCGACGACGGCCGGATCGACGCCGGTGAACGCCGGATGGGCGGGGCCTCGCCCGGTTGGCAGGTGGCCGCCTTCCACGCCGAGACGGACGCGGACCTGCATGCCGACCACTGGGAGATGCACCCGGAATCGGACGAGGTGGTGTGCGTGTGGACGGGCGCGGTGCGGATGATCCTGCGTGTTGCGGACGGGGTCGGCGAGGAGCCGCCGGTCGTGCTGCGCTCCGGTGCCGCGTTCGTGGTGCCGCAGGGGCGGTGGCATCGGCTCGAACCGGAGGCACCCACCGACCTGATGTCGATCGCCCGACGCTCCGGAACCCGCCTGGAACGACGCGCCGAGACCGGGTGGGGGCGGGCGTGAGCGCGACGATCGAAGCCCCGGCCGAGTCGGGCCGGTTGCCCCGGGTCACCCGGATATTGCTGGTCGTGGTGCTGACCGTGCAGTTCACCGTCGCGCTGGACCTGTCGGTGGTCAATGTGGCCCTGCCGGACATCCGGGACGACCTCGGCTTCGGCGCCGACGGGCTGCCGTGGGTGGTGAACGCGTATGCGCTGAGCTTCGGTGGGCTGCTGATGCTCGGCGGCCGGATCGGGGACCTGATCGGGCGCCGGCGCACGCTCCTCGCGGGCCTGACCGTGTTCGGCCTGGCCGGTCTCGCGGGCGGCCTGGCCACATCCCCCGGGGCGTTGATCGCCGCCCGCGCGGTGCAGGGGATCGGCGCCGCCGCGCTGGCGCCGGTGGCGTTCGCGCTGATCACGGTGACGTTCCCGGCCGGGCCCGCCCGGTCCAGGGCGCTCGGGTGGTGGGGTGCGACGGCCGCGGCCGGCGGCGCGTTCGGGGTGCTGATCGGGGGGCTGCTCACCGAGTCGGTGGGCTGGCAGGCGGTCATGCTGATCAACGTGCCGATCGTGGCCTTCGCGCTGCTCGCCGCACTGCGACTGCCCGCCGATCGACCCGAGCCCGGACGCGCGTCCAGGCTCGACCCGGCCGGCGCGCTGCTGGTCACCGCAGGGGCGACCACTTTGGTCCTGGGTGTGGTGCGGGCCGAGCGACAGGGCTGGGGGTCGCTCGCCACGCTCGGTACGCTCGCGGCGGCGGCGGTCCTGCTCGCGGCCTTCGTGCTGGTCGAACTGCGGTCCGCCGAGCCGCTGTTGCGAATGGGGCTGTTGACCCATCGGCCCGTGCTCGGCGCGAACCTGTTCATGATGCTGCTGTTCTCCGGGCAGTTCGCCGCGTTCTACTTCACCTCGCTCTACCTCCAGCAGGTGCTCGACTACGGACCGGCCGCCGCCGGCGCGGCCTTCGTGCCGTTCTCCGGCGGCATCGTGATCGGCTCGGTGCTGGCGACCAGGACGGTGGCCCGACTCGGTGCCGGCCGGCTGCTGGGGTTGGGTGGGGTGCTCGTGGCGGTCGGATTCGGTTGGTTCGGGCTCGCGTTCGACGTCGACGGTACGTTCCTGCGCTCGATCCTGGGCCCGTCGCTGGTCGCGAGCATCGGCGCGGGCTTGTGCTTCGTGCCGCTGGGCACCGCCGCGACCGCCGGTGTGCCGGGCCACGAGGCCGGGATGGCGGGCGGATTGATCAACAGCTCGCGGCAGATCGGTGGTTCGATCGGTCTGGCCGCCCTGGTCACCTTGGCCGCGTCGGTCACCGGCCCCGGTGGCGACGCCTCGAAACGCGAACTCGCGCACGGATACGCGGTCGCGCTGGGCGCGGCGGGCGGCCTGCTCGTACTCGCTGCGGTGGTCGCGCTGGTGCTGGTGCCGGCGAAGGTCGGCAGCGGCGACTGATCGCGAGCCGCGAGCCGCGATCCGTGTGCGTGTGGTCCCGGCCGCGAACTCGACGGCAGGGGCGTACATATCGGCCTCTTTCGTTCGATCGCGTCGGATGGTGAACAACCGGTGCGCGGACAGTGCTGCGTTGTTGCTGACTCTGCGTCAGACTGACGGAGGGTCGGAGGTCCACGCACCCGCCGGTGACCGGCGTACGGCGTGCCGCACGAGCGGGCGAGCGCGCGCGTACGACTCGAGGGGAGACCGATGAGTGGATTAGCGCGTGTGTTTCGTCGAGCGGGTGCGGCGGTGGCCGCGGCCGCCGTGCTGGTGCCGCTGGGCGTCGTCCTGGCCGCGCCCGCGAGTGCCGCGTCCGCCGCGTGCACGGCTCGGACCGGGCCGTATCAGCGCCAGGTCGAGAAGGCGTTGGGGCTCAAGGTGGACGGCCGACAGTCCACCGCCGACTGCCGGGCCATCCGCGGCTATCAACAGCGGCAGGGCATTCGCCCGGCGGCCGGCTACGCCGGTCCCGTCACCTATCGCTCCCTCCAGCGTCAGGGCGGCGAGGGTGGCTGCCCGACCGACGTCGGTCGGATCGCGTGTGTGGACCTCGGTCGGCAGGTGAGCTGGATCCAGGACGGCGCGAAGCGCGTCTACGGGCCGGTCGCGATCCGCTCCGGACGGGACGGGTTCGAGACCCGCACCGGTCTGCACAAGGTCTACTACCGGGCGAAGAACCACTGGTCGACGCTCTACGACGTGGCCATGCCGTACAGCCAATTCTTCGACGGCGGCATCGCGTTCCACGCGATCGACGGCTCGATCACCTCGCCGCCGGGCTCGCACGGCTGCGTCAACATGCGGCCGGGGGACGCCCAGGCGTACTGGGGCCTGCTGCGCACGGGCGACGAGGTGTACGTGTACGGGCGCAAGCCCGGGACGTGACGGGCGGGTTCGGGTCGTTCCTCCCGGCCGGCCCCGGGTGGCGCGCGGGTCAGACCGCGCGCAGCGCGCCCGGGTGCCGGCCGGTGAGGTGATCCAACGCGGCCGAGGTGGGCTCGTCGACCGGGAGGTAGACGAGCAGGGTCTGGTCGACGTCGGCCAGGTCGAGAATCTCGCGCTCCAGGCGGAGTTCGCCCGCCTCCGGATGGGCCAGGCGCTCGATGCCGACCCGGCGCGGCACGGTGGCGGGTGTGGCCATCCGGGCGATGAACGCGGTGCCGGCGGTGATGGCCAGCCCGTCGAGGAAGTCCTGCACGTACGGATCGTCGAACCCGGCCGCCGTCCGCAGGATCGCGGCGTGTTCGTCGGCTATCCGGTCCCAGTCGGGATAGGCCGCGCGTGCCCGGTGATCGGTGAACACGTAGCGTGCGAGGTTGGGTTGCTCGTCGTCCAGGATGCCCAGCGGGCGGGCGAGGCGCTCGTAGCCGTTGGTGAAGGCGAGCACGTCGCCGAGCCGGTTGACCAGCAACGCCGGAGCCGGTTCGAGCCGCTCCAGGAGTGCGCGCACGGTGGGTCGCACGGCCCGGGCCGGCGGTTGCCCGTTCGTGCACGGGAACATCTCGCCCGCGGCGGCCTTGGCCAGCTTGCGCACGTGCATGCGCTCCTCCGAGGTCAGCCGGAGCGCGTCCGCCAGCGCCGCCAGGACCGCACCGGACGGGTGGCGGTCGCGGCCCTGTTCCAGCCGGGCGAGGTACTCGACGCTCACCCCGGCCAGGGTCGCCAACTCGGACCGGCGCAGGCCCGGGGTGCGTCGCCGGGCGCCGTCGGGCAGCCCGACGTCGGCGGGCCGAACCGCCGCGCGGCGGTCGCGGAGGTACGTACCAAGTTCGTTCTCGCTCACGGCCCGCAGTCTAGGGCGTGCCCTCGATCCCGTCGTGGTCGCTGCTTTGCCGTCTCGGCTGCCGGTGCTCAGTGGTCGGCGCGGCGGGCCGCGACCGCGCTCAGGCGCTGGATGTCGGTGACCGTCTCGGCCAGGACGGCGAGTTGGCGGCGGAACGCGACGAAGTCGCGGGCCTGCCAGGCCAGTGCGGCCTGCTCCAGCGCGTGCTCGACGGCCCGCTCGTAGTGCGCCCGGGTCGCGTCGTCCACCCTGGACAACACGGCCGCGTCGATGTGCGGGCGCAGCGGGCTGTCGTCGATGACGATGCGCACGTTCGGGCGTTCCATGGCGTCCACGGTCGCATCGTCCACCGGGCCGGGGCAGCCGGCGCACGGGGCGCGCACCGATGCGGACGGTGAGCGGTCGGGGGCGGAGCACTCGGTCACGGTTGGGCGAGCGCGCGCGGGCGGACGGCCGGTTCGGGGTGCGCCCGAGGTGTCCGCCGGTGGCCCGAGCCGACCGACCGCGCGGCGAGGGCGCATGCTGGAGAGTGTGAAGTCCGATCGGCTGCTGTCCATCCTGTTGCTGCTCCAGACCCGTGGTCGGGTGCCGGCGGCCGAGTTGGCCGACCGGTTGGAGGTGTCGACACGGACCATCTACCGCGACGTCGAGGCACTGTCCACGGCCGGCGTGCCGGTCTACGCCGAGCGCGGTCGGCACGGCGGGATCTCGCTGCTGCCCGGATTCCGGACCGATGTCACCGGCCTCACCTCGGACGAGGCCCGCGCCCTGTTCGTGCTCGCCGAGCAGGGCACCCACGCGGCGCTCGGCCTGGACGGCGCGCTGGGCTCGGCACTGCGCAAGGTGATGGCCGCGCTGCCCGCGCCGCATCGGCCCGCCGCCGAGGAGATGAGCCGCCGGGTGCTGATCGACCCGCAGCGGTGGATGGTCGGACCACAACCGGCGGTGGACGTGGGCGCGTTGCAGGACGCGGTGTTCGCCGAGCGACGGTTGTCGATTCGCTATCGGCGCAGCGGGGCCAGGACGGCTCGGACGTACACGGTCGACCCGTACGGGCTGGTGGCCAAGGCGGGCACCTGGTACCTGGTCGCGGACCGCAACGGGTCGCCCCGGTTGTTCCACACCGATCGGCTCACCGCATTGACCGTCACCGAGGAGCCGGTGCGGCGCCGGGCCGGGGTCGAACTGGCCGAGGTGTGGCATGCGTTGCGTCGGGGCATCGACGAGCAGCCGGCCGTGGTGCGGATTCGGGCCCGGGTGCGGCGGACCCGGCTGGACATGTTCGTGCGGATCATCGGGGCCTGGCTGACCGGACCGCCGCAGGAGCACGATGCCGAGTGGGTCACGGTCGAATTGGGCTACCCGGCACTCGGCGCGGTCCGCCAACTGCTCCAGTTCGGCACCGACGTGGAGGTGCTGGATCCGCCGGAGGCACGTCGGACGGTGGCCGAGACGGCGACGACGATCGCCCGGGCGTACGGGTGAGTGGTGCGCGCGGTGCCCAGCGGGCGGGCGGATCCGGGGCCACGAGTTCCGGCGATCGGGTGCTTTTCGGGCGGCGGTGGTACGGGGGAACCGGCGGAACCATCGTGTCCGCATCGCTCCGTGTTCATACGATCATCGGAACATGATGGGCGAGGGCTTGGGGGCACGGCGGTGCGGGTCGAGGATCTGTTGGGCATGCCCGAGCTGCGACTGGCCCTGCTGGCGGGTACGGAGGGGCTCGCGCGCGAGGTGCTTCGGGTCTGCGCCGCGGATCCGGTCGACCCCGGCGGGGGCCTGCTCGGCGGCGAACTCGTGGTGCTGCCCGCGGACGGGTACGACCCCGGGCGCGGGGACCTCGCGCGGGCGCTCGCGGCCGGCGGCGCCGCGGCGGTCGTGGCCCTGCCCGAGGCCCGCGAGGGGACCGACGGCACCGAACCGGCCCCCGACGAGGTGCCGTACGCGCTGGTCCAGGTGTGCGCGCGGGCCGGCCTGCCGCTGCTCCTGGCGCCGCGCGCCGCCTCGGCGGTGCGGATCGCCGAGGTGGTCGCGCACCGGCTCGCCCTCGAACACGGGCCGGGCGCCGGGCGGTTGCCGAGTCGGCAGCGGCGCCTGATCACCGCGCTGGCCGAAGGCGCGGACACCCAGGACCTGCTGGACCTGCTCGCCCGCGAACTCGGCGCGGCCTGCCGGGTGCTGACCCCCGCCGGGCGGGTGCTCGCCGCAGCACCGGCGGCCGGGGCGGAGGCCGCGTGCGTCGCGGCCGATCCGGTCGAGCTCGCGCGCGGCGCGCTCGCGGCGGCGCGGCTGCCGGCGGTGATCGACGGCGAGACGGTGTTCGCGCTCGGTCGGGGCTCGACGTTCGCCGGCTACCTCGTGTGTGCCGGCGACCGCACCGACGACGACGCGCTCGCCCAGGCCGCCGACCTGCTGCTGCTCGGCGGTGCACGGCGGGCCGAGCGGCTGGGCGTGGAACGGGCGCACGCCTGGGAACTGGTCGACCTGGTCGAGTCGGACGCGGCCCCGGACGCGGTCCGGGCCCGGTTGGGCGCGGCCGGCATCGGACCGGACGCGGCGCCGATCGTGTGTTGTGCGGCGGGCGACGGCGCGGACCCGGCGACCGAGCGGCTCGTGTCGGACCTGATCGAAAGGGTGCTCGCGGCGGATCCGGCGGCACGCTGGGTGGTGGCCTGCGGCAAGGCCGAGACGGTCGTGTTCGGCTCGGCCGGGACCGGGACCGGGGCCGGTGCGGCGGCCCGGATCGCGGCGGCGCTCGAACAGGCGGCGCACTGGTGGCAGCCGCTGCTGGGGACCGAGCGGGTGGCGATCGGGATTGCCGGGATGTCGCCCACGTGGGCGACGGCGCTGGCCCAGGCCAGGGGCGCGCGGGACCTCGCGTGGGCGCGCCCCGGCCGGCTCACGGTGGCCGTCGGCCCGGAGATCGACGCCTATCCGGCGCTGCTGGCGGCCGTACCCGCACCGGTTCGCAGCGCGTTCGCGGATCGGGTCCTGGGGGGCCTGCGGGCGTACGACGCCGAACACGGCACCGACCTGATCGGCACCCTCGCCGCCTTTTTGGCCGCGAACGGTGCCTGGCAGCGCTGCGCCGGGACGCTGGGCGTACACGTCAGCGCGTTGCATCAACGCATGGGCCGGGTCCGGGACCTGACGGGCCGGGATCTGTTCTCCGCCCGGGACCGGGTGGATCTGCTGCTGGCGCTGGAGACCGAGCACGCCGGTTGAGCGGGGGCGGGAGGAGCGGGCCGGCGGGACGGCGGCGCGGGTCCGCGCGGCGGCCCCGTTCGGCCGGGCGCGGGCCCGCGATCGTGCACCTGCGGACGGCTACTTGGCACCGCTGTCCTGGAGGTCGGCAAGCGACGCGGCCCAGCGGAAGTACTTGTTGCGGCCGAGGTCGCCGATCGTGGTGATCTTCAGCGAGGCGAGGTGCTCGGCGTGGGCGTCGGTGATCCCGGCCAGCCCGGCGACGGGCGCGGCGAGGACTTCGCTCAGGGTCTTGTTCTCGTAGGCCTTGTCGAGCAGCTTGTCGAGGTCGGCGGTCACGGGCATGGGTGCTCCTTGCGGGATCGAGGCGGCTGGTGTCCGCATTCGACTCCCATGTTCCGCCGACATTGTCCTGGATTGCGACATTTGCCGCGTTGTGCGTGTCGGTGGTGCCGGCGTGCGTCGCAGGGCGACCGCTCGATGTCGGCGCCGGCGCTCCAGGGGTGCGAGCGCGGCCAGGATCAACAGCGCGCACAGCAGCGGCAGCGGTACCGGATGTGGCAACGGCCAGATGCCACCTGACATTTCGGGTGCGGCCCACATGGCTGCTCCTCTCCGGTACGCGCGTCGGCGCGCTTCGGGTGGGCGGGGGCGGGTCAGGAACGGCGGATCACGATGTCGCCGGACAACGTGCGGGCGCGGACCTCGACGGTGTCGTCGCCGGCCGACGGGCCGTCCGCCGAGTTCAGCGAGTTGTGGATCCGACCGGCCGGGGATTTCAGGTCCAGCCAGGCCGAGGTGCCCTTGCGGATGCCGACCTCCAGTTCGCCGGACGCGGTCTCCAGGCGCACCGCGCCGTGCACCACCTCGCGGATGCGCACGTCGCCGGACACGGTCTTGGCACCGACGGTGGTCAGGGCGCGCTCGACGGTGATGTCGCCGAGCGTGGTGTTCAGCCGCAGGTCGCCGCTCACCGCGCCCAGCGAGATGCCGCCGGAGGTGTTGCGCACCACCGCCGTGCCGTCGATCCGGTCGATCCGGATCTCGCCGGCTGACGTGGTGACGTCGGTGTGTCCGACCGAATGGGCCACCGAGACGTCGCCCGAGGTGGCGTCGAGCTTCAGCGCGCCGGTCCGGTCCAGCCGGATGTTGCCGGCGGCGACGCTGAATCCGGCTTCGCCGATTCGGCCCTCGGTGTGGATGTCCGCTGCGGCCGCCTTGCCCTCGACTCGGGAATCGGTGGGCAGTTCGATCGTCACCTCGACCGAGGGGGATCGCCCGAAGAACGAACGGGTCCGACTCTCGGGCGTCCGCACCGTCAGGCGGCCCGACCGGTAGCGGATCGAGGTCTGCTCGGCGGCGCGCACGTCGCCGGCCTGCGACGGGTCGCTGGGGCGTACCTCGACGACGGTGTCGGTGCGCTCGCTCGCGCTGATCCGGAGGAGGCCGGCCTCCAACTCGACGGTGGCGAAGATGGGTTCGGGCGTTTCGTAGACAGGCATGGCATCCCGTTTCGGCGAAGGTGATCGGGGTGGGTGGTGGGCGCGGGTGGTCGAACCGGCCGTCCGGCGGGCCGGGTTCCGTCCCGAGGGGATTCGGTTAGCGCACCCAGCCGGTGTAGCGCTGGGCGCCGCGCGAGGTCGCACGTTTGTCCCGGCCGCGGTCCTCGGGTTCGAGCGCGGCGGAGATCATCCGGACGAGCCACGCGTTGACCGAGAGGCCCTCGCCGCTCGCGGCCTGTTCGACCCTGGACTTGACCTGATCGGACAGCCGCAGCGTGATGCGCGACGTGCCGCCCTCGTCCGCTTCCGGCGCGGGAGCGGCGGGCGGCGGGCCGGGGGGATCGCCCGGGTCGGCCTCGAAGGCGTCCTCGGCCGCGGGCTCGAAGGGCCGGGTGGCCGGCGCGGGCGTGACCAGGAAGTCCGGATCCAGCCCGCGCAGCCGCACATCCACCGAACCCGGCGCGAGTTCGCGGCTGATCTCGTCCGCGGCGGCGGACAGTGCGCCGAGCAGGGCCAGCCTGGTCGCCGACTCCAGCGGCACGATCAGCCGCTCGGCGAGCAGCCGAGACTCCGTGCCGCCCGCCTCGGCGGCGACCGCGAGTTCCCGGCAGAGCTTGTCGACGTAAGGCGCGAGGTCCATGACGTCATCATGACGTCAGAATGGCGTCATGTGCAAGCGAGAATGGCTGCGATCGTGACGTCAAAAGGCATCGCATGGCGTCATCCGGCCTTCGGGTGACGTCATGCGATGCCGCGGGTGGTGCGTCCGTCGCGGCCCCGACGGTCACGACTCGCGATCGCCGGGGCCGGCGGTTCAGCGGGGGTCCGACTCGTCGTTGGTGGTCGGGGCGAGCAGGTTGTGGTTGCCGGTGAACAGGTTGTTCGGGTCGTGGGCCGCCTTGAGCTCGGCCAGGCGGAGCCGGGTGTCGGGGTCGTACATCGCGGCGACCTGATCCGGGGTGGGCGGGACGCCGTCGCCGTAGACGAAGTTGAGGTTGCGGCCCACGGACAGCGGTTTCAGTACGGCTCGGACGTCGGCCTGGAGCGCCCGCGCGACATCGAGGTCCGCCCCGTCGATCATCGCCACGACCCGGACGATGTAGCGCGCGTCGCGGTGGCCGACCGCGTTGGGCACGGCCGGCTGCCGGGAGAGCGCGCCGCCGAGGTGGCGCACCTCGTGCATGACCATCATCGGCGCGTCGGGGCCGGCGATGCGGTACACCTGCCGCAGCGTCTCCGGATCCAGGTCGCGGACCAGGACGTTGTCGCCGAGGTAGGCGTGCGGATGGGCCGGGTCGTTGTGGATGGTGTGCGAGTCGGCGTAGGCAAGCTCGGCCAGGTTGTCGACCAGACGCGGCCCGACCGCGCGCAGCGGAGCCACCAGGCGTTCCCCGTCCGCGACTTCGCCGGTGTGCACGATCTTGATGGACGCGGTGTGCCGGCCGCGCAACGGCGGCGGGACCTGCTCGATGTCGGGCAGACCGATGAACGAGATCGACGAGGTGACCTGCTCCGGCACCGTCTCGGTCCAGGCGAGCCAGGCCGCGGTGGCCGCCTCGACGTGGTCGGCGTCGAAGATCAGCGAACCGCCGTACACCCGGGCCACCGGGAACAGCTCGAACTCGATCGAGGTGACGATGCCGAAGTTGTCCCGGCCGCCGCGCAGCGCCCAGAACAGGTCGCCGTCGCTCTCGGCGGTGACCCGCCGCACCATAGCGTCGGCGGTGACCACCTCGATGGCCAGGACATGATCGGCGGCATAGCCGAACTCGCGCGCCATCAGGCCCAGTCCGCCGCCCAGCGTGTAGGCGACGACCCCGACGTGCGGGGCCGAGCCGTTGAGCGGGGCCAGCCCGTGCGGGGTGCTCTCGGCCACCACCCGCTCCCAGCGCGCACCGGCCTGGGCCCACGCGGTCCGCGCCCGCGGGTCGACCCGGACCTCGGCCATCCGTCGGGTGGAGATCAGCACGCCGCCCGGGGCCGCGCTCGCCGGAGCGTGCCCGGTGGCCCGGACCGCCACCGGCAGCCCGTGCGCCCGGGCGAACTCGACCGCGAGCCGCACGTCCTCGGCGTCGGCCGCGCCCACGATCACGTCCGGCCGGGGTCGGAACGCGGTCTGGAATCCGGACCGCTCGTCGTCGTACCCGGCGTCGCCCGGCACGACCACGACACCCTCGACCCGCGCGGTCAGCGTGGCGATCGCGGCGGCGAATTCCGGGTCGCCGCCCGGTTGTGCGGCGGCGTTGTTCGCGGTCATCGCAGACTCCTTCGCTCGAGGGCGCCCGGAGCGGCGCCCCTGGTTTTGTGCGGCCACTCTCCCTCGATAACTCGACACCCGCCGTCAAGTTTTCGGACGGGTTCAGCGCGCGGCCGAGCCGGCGCCCGGCCCGGATTCGCTAGGCGACCCGCTGCGCGACAGGTGTGTCGAGGTCCTCCTCCCTGCTCGTCGGGAGGTCGCGTTGGTGGGCCATCGGTGAGAACAGCAGGATCAGCGCGGCGGACGGGATGGCCGCCGCCATTACCCAGACGGTGGGGCGTACGCCGATCGTCGAGCCCAACGCGCCGGCCAGGACCGCGCCCACCGGGATGGTGCCGTAGTTGACGAACTGCATGCTGGCGGCCATCCGACCGAGCAACCTCGGCGGGCAGTAGCTCTGTTGGAACCCCGCCTTGATCACGTTGCCCGCCACGACCCCCGCCACCATGGCGAAGTTGCCCACCACGAACAGGGCGAGCCTGGGTCCCTCGGCGGCCAGCGGGACGAGCAGGACGATCACCGGCAGACCCAGTTCGAACACGATCGTGGCCCGCGCGGTGCCGATCCGCGCCGCGACCCGGCGGCCGACGAAGGCCCCCGCCACGCCGCCCAGCGAGCCGATCGCGATCAGGCCGCCGACCGCTCCGGGGCTGACCCCGATCGTCCGGACCAGGAACACCACCTGGACCGATTGCAGCCCGATCAGAGCGAGGTTGGACACGCCGCCGAACAGCGCGAACGTGCGCAACCATCGGTCGTGGGCGACCAGCCGCAACCCCTCCCCGATCTCGCGGATCAGCGAGGGCTCGGCGCTCGGGGCGGCCGCCGGGTCCGGGTGGGCCGACTGCTCGCGGTGCCGGATGTTCAGGAGACATGCGAACGAGGTCAGGAACGTGCCCGCGTTGACGTACATCCCGTTGACCGCGCCCACGAGCTGCGCGATCAGGCCGCCCGCGCCGACCCCGGCGATCTGCGCGGCGGACGCGCTGCCGTGCAGCTTGCTGTTGCCCTCGGCCTGGTCGACGGGCTTCAGCAGGCTCGGCAGGTAGGCGGTGTAGGCGGTCTGGAAGAAGACCGCGGACACCCCCGTGGCGAGGGTGATCGCCAACAGCAGGCCGATGTTCAGCAACCCCGCGAAGTGCGCCAGGGGTACGGACAGAAAGAGCGCGCACGACGCCGCGGCGGCAGCGAGCATGATCGGGCGGCGCGCTATTCGGTCCACCCATACGCCCACCGGCAGACCGATCAGCAGCCACGGCAACCAGGCCGCGGCACCGAGCAGGCCGACCTGGAACGTGCTCGCGTCCAGTGTGGAGACCGCGATCAGCGGCATCGAGACGCTGGTGACCGAGGCGCCGAACCTGCCCGTGGTCTCGCCGAACCACAACAGGCGGAAGTCGCGGTGTCGGCGGAGCAGTCCGCTCACGTCGGCTCCTCGGTGGGTGCCTCGGGCGTCGGGTCCTGGGTGGTCGGTTCGTCGGGCGTCGGTTCCGCGGATCGGCGTGGCAGCGCCTGGTACTGGAGCACGACGGTGATCGCGCCGGGCAGCTCCGGTGCCTGGGTGTACTCGCTCACGAGCGCGACCACCCGATCGTTGAGTTCGGCGAGCTGATCGGCCGTCAGGCGGGCGCCGCTCCAGTCGGAGACGGCCCGGGCCCGGACCCATTCCGGACCCATCTCCTGGGCGTCGGCGTAGGTGGCCACCATGCGCTCGGCCTGTTGGCGCAGCGCCTCGTCCTCGTACACCGCCAGCGCGCCGCTCGTGGCCGGGTCGTCACGGAAGTCGCTGGTGTTCAGTTGGCGCGGGTTGTAGACGGCCCGCCACCAGCGCTCGCGCTTGGTGCCGCGGTCGGGGTCGTCCTCGATGAAGCCGTGCTCGGCCAGGGTGCGCAGGTGCCAACTGATCGTGCCGGTGCTCTCGCCGAGCCGCGCGGCGAGTCGGGTGGCGGTGGCGGGGCCGTCCAGCTTGAGGAGTTCGACCAGGCGCATGCGCAGCGGATGGGCCAGGCCACGCAGGCTGCGGGCGTCCATCCTCGGGAGGGGATTGGGCATGCCTCGACTCTAATAGGCAGAGACTTCTCTGCAAAGGACTCTCGGCAGAGAAGTCTCTGCAATTGCTGCGCCGATCTCAGGACGTGTCGGCCAAGGCCGCAGGGGACACGGGGGACGCGGGGGGCGTGGGGGACGCGGGAGTCGGCGGGTTCGGCGCCACGGGCGCGGTGGGGCTGATCGGCACCGGGACCGGGGTGGGCCGCGGTCCGTCCGAGTCGTGGGTGAAGTGCAGGATCAACGTGACCACCAGGCCGATCACGATCACGGCCACTCCGACGAGCGCCTGGATGGTCTCGCGATGCGGGGGGCGTCGTTTCTCGGACATAGCGCCACGTTAGGCATGTCGGACGCGGGTCGGCAGGGAAAGCGCACGACTTTCGCCGCAGGTGTCGGCATACGTCCGGTCGATGGCTCCCCACCTGCGGGTTTCCGCGAGGAGATAACGTGGCGCACGCGCCGTCCGGTGCATGGCCGAGGCCGGATCCGGGCAGCGGTCCCCTTTTGTGCTCCGCCCAGCCCGTGAGGAAATTCGTGGACAAGCCCGTCCTGCTGACCGTCGACGACGATCCGGCCGTGTCCCGTGCGGTCGCCCGCGACCTGCGGCGGCAGTACGGCGACCGGCACCGCATCGTGCGCGCCGAATCCGGCGCCCAGGCGCTGGAGGCGCTGGCCGAACTGCACGAGCGGGGCGAACAGGTCGCGGTGCTGATCGCCGACCAACGCATGCCACAGATGGACGGGGTCGCCTTCCTGGAACAGGCCGCGCATCTGTACCCGCGTGCGAAACGGGTGCTGCTGACCGCCTACGCGGACACCGGCGCGGCGATCCGGGCGATCAACGACGTGGACATCGACCACTACCTGCTCAAGCCGTGGGATCCGCCGGAGGAACGGCTGTACCCGGTACTGGACTCGCTGATCACCGCGTGGGAGACCGCGCCGGTGCCGGACGAGAGCTGGGCCACCGTGATCGGCGCCCGATTCTCCGCGCCCTCCTTCGAGTTGCGCGACTTCCTCGCCAACAACGGGGTGCCGTATCGCTGGTACGACGTCACCCAGGCCGAGGCGCGCCGGCTGATGCGTGAGACCGGCACCACCGAGGCCGACGTGCCGGTGGTGATCGCGCCGGACTCGACCGTGTTGCGGGCCCCGTCCAAGGGCGAACTGGCCGAGTACGTGGGCCTGTCCGTGACCGCCTCCGGCGACCTGTACGACGTGGTGATCGTCGGCGGCGGCCCGGCCGGCCTCGGCGCGGCGGTGTACGCGGCCAGCGAGGGGCTGCGCACACTGCTGGTGGAGCGCCAGGCCACCGGTGGCCAGGCCGGGCAGAGTTCGCGGATCGAGAACTATCTCGGCTTCCCGGACGGCATCTCCGGCTCGCAGTTCATCGGCCGGGCCCGCCGCCAGGCGCTCAAGTTCGGCGCCGAGATGGTCAGTACGCGCGACGTGACCGAACTGCACGTGGACGGCGAGGTGCGCACCATCTCGTGCGACGGCGACATCGTCGCCCGGGGCCATGCGGTGGTGCTCGCCACCGGCGTGTCCTATCGCACCCTGGAGGCGCCGGGCCTGGCCGAACTCACCGACCGCGGCGTTTACTACGGCGCGGCGCTGACCACTGGCCCGGACACCCGCGACCAGGACGTCTACATCGTCGGCGCGGCCAACTCGGCCGGTCAGGCCGCGGTGTTCTTCGCCCGCTATGCCCGCCGGGTGATCATCCTGGTGCGCGGTGCGGGCCTGGAGGCGTCCATGTCGCACTACCTGATCGAGCAGTTGGCGCAGATCCCCAACATCGAGGTGCGCGTGCGCACCGAGGTCTCCCACGCGCACGGCACCGGTCGGCTGCGCGAACTCACCCTGCGCGACCGCGACTCCGGCAAGGAGGAGACGGTCCCCGCGTCCTGGTTGTTCGTCTTCATCGGTGCCAGCCCGCGCACCGCGTGGCTGGACGGCAGCGGCGTGCGCCGCGACCGGGAGGGCTACATCCTCACCGGCAGCGAACTCCTCGACGACTGCGACGGCGAACTCGACGGCTGGAGTCGGCCGCCGTTCGTCCAGGAGACCGCCGTGCCGGGCGTGTTCGCCGCCGGCGACTCGCGCGCGGCCTCGGTCAAGCGGGTCGCGTCGGCGGTCGGCGAAGGTGCGATGACGGTGATGTTGGTGCACCGCTACCTGGACACGTTGGGCGCCCGGAGGGACTCCGCGGATTCCGCAGGTTCCCCGGATTCCCCGGATTCCCCGGATTCCCCGGATTCCCCGGATTCCCGCACCCCGGCGACGGAGGGCTCGCGATGAGTGTGTGCGACGTGTTGCCGCCCGAGGAACTGCGCACGCTGTTCCTGTTCGAGAAACTCCCGGACGAACACCTGAACTGGCTGTGTGCGCACGGCAAGGTCAAGGCGTTCCCGGCGAACACCACGCTCTACCACGAGGGCGACCCCGGCGAGTGCTTCTTCGTGTTGCTCTCCGGCGAGGTCACGATGAACCGCATGGTGCGCGGCGGCGAGCTGGAGGTGCACCGCTCGTCGATGCGCGGCGCCTACGTCGGCGCCGCGCTCGCCCTGGACGGCAGCGGCAACGACGGCGCCACGCCGGCCGTGCACGCGTACGGCAACACCGCGCGCACGCACGTCGACTCGACCTTCTTCGTGCTGCCGGCGGCCGAACTGGCGCAGGTCTTCACCGAGTGGTTCCCGATGGCCGCGCACCTGGTCGCGGGCATGTTCCTGGGCGCGCGCCGCAACGGCTCGGCGGTCGGGCAGCGCGAGCGCATGGTGGCCCTGGGCACGCTCACCGCCGGGCTCACCCACGAGTTGGGCAACCCGGCGGCGGCAGCCGAACGGGCCGCCGCGAACCTGCGGATCCGGCTGGGCGAATTGCGCTCGGCCCGAGCCGAGTTGGCCCGCGCCGGGGCGACCGCCGAGGCGCTCGCGGCGCTGGATCGTTTGCAGGCCGAGGTGTTGGCCCACCGCGGCGCCGAGGCGCCGCGGCTGCGACCGCTGGAGTTCGCCGACCGGACCGACGAAGTGGCCGAGATCTTCGAGGACTTGGGCGTCGAGGATGCCTACGAGACGGCCCCGTCGTTCGTGAACGTGGGTCTGTACCAGGACTGGGCCCGGGACGCGGGCGCCGCGCTCGGTCCGGCCGCGCGCCCCGGATTGACCTGGCTCGCCGCCAACCTGGAGGGCGAGGCGCTGCTCGACGAGGTCGCCGACGCACTCGGCCGGATCACCGAACTGCTCTCCGCCGCCGGGCAGTACACCCAGATGGACCGGGCCCCCTACCAGGAGACCGACCTGCGCAAGGGCCTGGACAGCACGGTGGCCATGTTGGCCGGCCCGCTGCGCGACATCCGGGTCGAGCGCGAGTACGCCGAGGACCTGCCGAAGATCCAGGCGTATCCGGCCGAGCTCAACCAGGTGTGGACCAACCTGATCGACAACGCCGCCGACGCGATGGCCGGCCACGGCACGCTGACCCTGCGGGCCCGCGCGGACGCGGCGTCGGTGGTGATCGAGGTCGAGGACGACGGCCCCGGCATCCCACGCGACATCCAGGACCGGATCTTCGAGCCGTTCTTCACCACCAAGGCACTGGGCGAGGGCACCGGACTGGGCCTGGACATCTCGTACCGGATCATCGTCGAACGCCACGACGGCACGGTCACGGTCGACTCCGAACCCGGCCGCACCACCTTCCGGATCACGCTGCCGAGATAGCGCGTGGGCCCGGCGGGCGCCTGCTCGCCGGGCCGCGTCGCGCGGTGTCGCCCGGGCCGCGCCGTCGGCGGCGGCCCGGGCGGCGGCCTCACAGGCCCAGGACGGCCCGCAGCGCCACGTCGACCTGTTCCATCTCGTCGGGCGTGACATCGCCCAGATAGGTGCCCTGCTCGAAGCGGCCGTGTCGGGACGTGTACAGGTCGGGGGCCAGCACGACGCCGTTGACGGGCGTGGTGATCCGGACCGTGACCAGCGACTCCCGGCGGTCGCCGACGGTGTCCACCAGCGCGCACAGCGCCGCGCCGGGGTGCAGCGCGGCGACGTGGTCGTTCTGCACGATCATGAAGGTGCGTTCGCGGCCGACGGTGGGGATCGTCCACACCTGGC
Organism: Embleya sp. NPDC059213; assembly: GCF_042754445.1. NCBI lineage: Bacteria > Bacillati > Actinomycetota > Actinomycetes > Kitasatosporales > Streptomycetaceae > Embleya > Embleya sp. NPDC059213. The sequence continues at coordinate 42,685 of NZ_JBHZAV010000036.1, read as the reverse complement.
CACGCCTCAGCGGCCGCATCGCTCCGCCCCTGTCCGGCCCGAGACGGCGACGACCGGCCGACCATTGCGCGTTGTCCGTGTGGAACGGTCGGGGTCGGGGACGAAGCGGTTGCCGGTAGCCATGGCATCAGTCGTACCAGACGCGGCGGTACCCGAATTGCCATCGGGGGGCGCGTTCGCCGCCGGCGGAGCGATTCGCCCGATTCATCGGCTCCGCAGTGCACTTGGGCGGGCCTACCTGTTCGGGTTCCGGGTCGCGTCCCGGTCGCGACCCCCGGTCGGCCGGCGGTCGGATCGCGGTCGGTTCGGCGAGGGCCGCGCAGATCCCTCGCACGAGCGAGGCGGCGGCGGGGGATCAGCCGCGACACTGTCGGTACACACCACCCGGGAGCAAGCCGCATGTCCGACCACCTCGCCGAGCGCGGCGCCGACCGGCACGTTCGTGACCGGGCCAAACACACGCTGGGCATCCTGCGCCGGACCGACCCGCAGGTCCTGGACCTGATGATCGCGCTGATGGTGCAGTTCATGGTGTCGCTGCCGTTCCTGGTCGCGCTGCGTTCGCCCTACCGGATCGGATTCCTGCTGCTGAGCGGCACCGCGATCCCGCTGATCTGGCGACGTCGGCAACCGTTCGCGGTCGCGTGTGTGGTGGCGCTGTTCACGGTGCCGGTGTCGCTGCACCATCGACCCGGTCAGCCCTTCCAGTTCGGCATGACGATCGCCATCTACACGGTGTTCGCGCTCGGTCGGCGCTGGGAGCGGATCACCGTGGCGGTGTTGGCGCTGCCGATCACGCTGTTCGTGGAAAACTTCAAGAATCAGCCGGTACAACAGGCCACTTTCGACGTCCTGGCCCTGACCGCGGCCGCCGCGTTCGGACTTGCCACTCGGCACCGCACCGCCTACATCGCCGGGATCGAGGAGCGCACCCGCCGACTGGAGCACGAACGGGACCTGGAGATCCGCCGCGCGGACGCCGAGGTGGCCCGGGCCGCCGCGCGCGAACGGGCCAGGATCGCCCGGGACATGCACGACATCCTGGCGCACGCGGTGAGCCTGATGACCGTGCAGGCCGAGGCCGGGCCGGTGGTGGTGCGCAGCGATCCGGCCCGGGCGGAGGCCGCGTTCGACGCGATCGCCGACGCCGGGCGCGACGCGATGGTGCAACTCCGGCGGATCCTGGGCACGCTCAAGGAGGACGACGAGGCCGGCGCCCGGGCGCCGCAGCCCACCGTCGCCAACATCGCCGACCTGGTCGCCGAGGTCGGCCGCACCGACCTGCGGGTGGTCTACGAGAGCGTCGGCATGCGCCGACCGCTGCGCTCGGACGCGGAGATCGCCGCGTACCGTGTCGTCCAGGAGGCGCTGACCAACACGGTCCGGCACGCGCACGCCACCACGGTGGTGGTGCGGCTCGAATGGGGCGAGGACACGATGAGGATCACCATCACCGACGACGGCCGAGGCGGGCGACCGCGACCGGGCGGCGGACACGGGCTGATCGGCATCCGTGAGCGGGCGACGGCGTGCGGTGGCAGCGTGACGACCGGGCCGCGGGTGACCGGGCCGGGCTTCGAGGTCGCGTTGCGGATCCCACTCGATTCGGTATGGGCCTCGTGATGCCGATCAGCGTGGTGGTGGCCGACGATCAAGGGCTGGTGCGCAGCGGCTTCGCGATGATCCTGGACGCGCAGCCGGACATCTCGGTGGTGGCCGAGGCGGGCGACGGCCTGGAGGCGGTCGAGGCGGTTCGTGCGTACCGGCCCGACGTATTGCTCCTGGACATCCGGATGCCCAGGATGGACGGCATCGAGGCGGCCCGGGTGTTGTCGGCCGAGGCGCCGGGATGTCGGATCGTCATGCTGACCACGTTCGACGTGGACGAGTACGTCTACGACGCGCTGTACGCGGGCGCGGCCGGCTTTCTGCTCAAGGACGTGCGCCGGGACGATCTGGTGCACGCGGTGCGGATGGTGGCGAGCGGCGAGGCGCTGCTCGCGCCGTCGGTGACCCGACGGCTGATCGCCGACTACACGCGCCGGCTACCCCGTACGGAGGCCCCGGCCGAACCGTCCGAGCGGCTGGCCGTGTTGACCACGCGCGAGCGTGAGACGATGCGCTGCCTGGCGCTGGGGATGTCCAACGCGGAGATAGCCGAGGCGCTGGTGGTCAGCGAACATACGGTGAAGACGCACGTCAGCAGCATTTTGGGGAAGCTCGGGCTGCGCGATCGGGTGCACGCGGTGATCTGCGCGTACGAGACGGGCCTGGCCGTCCCGGGCCTGAATTGACCCCCGCGCGAGCGGTGCGCGGGCCGTCGACTCGCTCGCTCGGGTGAGGTCCGCGAGATTTCTCCGTCCTACAGGGGGAGTACGTGGGCTTGCGGAAACGGTTCGTACAGCCGATGCGCTGCACGGCCCCTACGGCGAATCCTGGTGGGGCCCGAGGGATTGTCCCGTCGGGCGCTTCGAACGGGGGAGCGCGCCATGAGCGATGTCCTGCAGCAGACGCCCAACGAGCTCTACCTGCGATTGAGCGACTGCACGATGCGGGTGGGCAAGGGTTCGCGTGGGCGACCGGCGCTCGAGGTGTACACCGGCTACCGGCTGATCGACGTGGCCGTGGCCGGCGCCGCGCTGGGGCCGAGGCTGCTGCGCGGCGCGCTGCGCTCCGCACGCGGCGAACCGGCGTGGGCGCTCGCGTGGGGCGTGTTGCCGGACGACGGCGTGCCGCCGCAGGTCGAGTTCCGACGCGGCCGGTTCGTGTTGCAGGCACCGGCGACGATCTTCGCCGAGCGGTTCTGGGTGGCCACCGTCCCGGGCGTCTACCGCTCCTTGACGGTGCGCACGGAAGGCGACGCGCTCGGCGAGGGCGGGCGGCTCGGTCGGATGCGGACGCCGCGGTTGTGAGGGCGTCGGCGAGTGCGGACCGGGTCCGGCTTCCGGGTCGGGTTCGGTGAGGTGCCGGCCGCGCCATTGATTCCGTACACCCCGCCCCGCTGAACACCTCGGCGGCGAACGGAAACCCGGCCCCGTCGAGTCCGACGGAGTCGGTCCGGAAGGCGTTGTCCGGCGGCACCCGGAAGTTGGTCGGGTCGTGCTCGTCGGTGCTTCGGCTCGTTCCGGTGCCGTCGGCGGGTCGGATCCGGCTGCGGCAGCCACCGGTCGGTTCCGGCCCGGCGCCAAGCTGTGGCCGACCTGTCGGGGAAGTGGCTGCGGGGCGGGGGTACGGCTGGGAACGGGGGCGGCCCGCTTCGGTGTGGGCTCGGTCAGGTGGCGTGGGCGACCGGGCAGCCGCCGGTCAGCCGGGAGAGGAAGGCGTTGGGGTCGTAGTAGTGCTCGACCTCGACGAGCTTGAGGTCTTCGCTGACCTTGGCCACGCTCATGCCGAACATCTCGATGGTCTCGCCGTTCGGTCGGAAGCCCTTGTATTCGCCCGTGTAGCTGCCCCAGTGTCGCCACTTGAAGGCGATCACGGGCGGCGGGGACAGGACTTCGAGGACCTCCCAGTAGAAGCCCTCGGGGAACGCGGTGTGGAAGATGTGGTGTGAGGACTCGAAGCTCTCCCCACCCGGCGAATAGAAGATGCTGTCGCCGATCAGGATGTTGTAGCTGCCCTGGTCGACGATGTCCTGCGCGCTTGCCCACGGGCCGCCGTTGACGTTCGTGCGGAATCGCTCGGTGGCCATCGAGACCCAGGTCTTCGGGTCCCTCTTGTGCGAGACCTCCATCTCGAAGACCTGCACGAGGCTCTCGACGATCGCCTCCAGCGAGTCGGGTGCGTGCTGCGTGCTGCGCTGTCCCGGCATCACCGTGTGCGAGAGGTGGTAGTCGGGGGCCTCTTCGCGCCAGTCGGCGGGGGCCGCCGCGGCGACGACGGCGTCCCGTCCCTGGAGCCAGAGCGGAGTCGCGGGGGAAGTCGACACGTGTTTTCCGTCCTTCGTTGCCGGCGGCAGCGCTCGGTGGCGCGCGCCGTCCGGAGGGGAACGGGGGCGATCCTGACTCACTGTCAGACCAGGCGCAACCTTCCGTGGTGCCGGCCGGTGCCCCACCCCTGGCCGGATTCGATCGGCCTTGCCGGATGGAATCCGGCCAATCGGAGGGCATGACCGACTCCCGGGCATACGGGGACTGTTCACGTGTCGACATGCACGCCGATGCAGGTCGGCGGGGCAACCGCCGGTGTGCGGCCGGTGTTTCGCGGGCCGGTCGGGCAGCACGGGCCGCATGATTTCGGCAGCGGCGCGTGTGCGCAATATTTTGCCTACGGAGCGTCAATCGCCGTTTACCGCAAGATCGTTCATGTCTCCAGTGGCAGCAGCTCGGCGGCGAACTCGGCCAGGAACGTGGCCCACGAGCGGGGTGTGCCGGCCGGTCGGACCACGAACTTGCTCACCCCGGCATCGGCATACCGGTTGATCAGCTCGCGCGCGGCGGCCCACCCGGTGGGGAGCAACTCGGCGATGTCCACGTGCGGTCGTTGCCGGCGCAGCGCGCCGAGGTCGCGGCCGGGCAGGTCGTCGAACGCGACGACCAGGCTCATCCCGTAGTGGTCGTCGTCGACGGTACGCCCGGCCTCGGTCGCGGCGGCCTCGATCGTGCGGCGGGCCGCACCGGCCTCGTCGGGGGTCAGCGCGGCGCCGAGCCACCCGTCGGCGAGCCGACCCACCCGGCGCAGCGACTGCGGGCCGCCGCCCCCGAGCCACAGGTCGAGCGGACGGGTGGGGCGCGGGCCGACCCGGGCGTGTGCACACCGGTGATACTTGCCCTCGAAGGACACGTCGTCGTTTTCGAGCAGAAGACGGACGAGGGTGAGTGCCTCGTCCATCACCTCGCCGCGCGGGCCCGGGATCGGGAACAGCGGCCGATCCCGCTCGGTCGCGTGCCGAACCCCGAACACCGGCAGGATCCGGCCCGGCGCGAGCGCGGCCAGCGTGGCGAGTTCCTTGGCCACGGCCACCGGATTGCGGCCGGGCAACACGGTGACCCCACTCCCGAGCTTGAGCCGCCGGGTGCGACCGGCGGCGTAGCCGATGGCGACGAGGGGATCGGGGAGATCGGCACCGATCAGGTCGGGAAACCAGAGCGAGTCGATGCCGAGCTCTTCGATGCGGTCGAGCAACTCGTCGAACGGCGGGGAAGGCGTGGCGGTGGCGGGCGGGGTGAGACCCAGGCCGATGCGCAGTTTCATGGGGTCAGTGTGGCGGGGCGGGTGGGGGCCGCAGGCGGGCGGCGGTGGACTTCAGTTCGGTCGTGTAGTGCCGGCGCTCGGCTCGGCTGACGGCGGGGCGCAGGGGACCGATTTGCAACTCGTGGGTCGGGGGGCCGTGCGGGGTCGGGACGGGGGCGGACAGGTAGCTGAGGGGGAGGGGCCGGGGCGAGGCGAAGTCGGCCTCGGTGTAGGGGTGGGCGCCGATCGAGGCGAGTTGCTCGCGGGCTCGTTCGCGGAGGGCGGTGCGGGTCGGGTGCTCGTCGAGGAGGCCCACCACGTCGCGCAGGACGGTCAGCAACTCGGTCGAGTCGCCGCGCGGGCGCCAGGCGGCGACGCCGTGGGTGCGGATGGTGTCCAGGGCCGGGGCCAGGTGGGGCGCGTGGGCGAGCCAGGCGGCGCGTTCGGCGGCGGGCCGCCAGGGCATCACCGAGGCGCCGGCGGGTGGGCGCAGGGGGAGGCGGGTGCCCACGTCGATCCCGGCCGGCAGCCGACCCGGGCCCGGCTCCACCGCGAGGAAGACCACGTGGTCCGGGCCGACCAGGGACAGGGCCACGCCGCAGTCGACCCGGGTCGCGAGGGCGGCGAGGAGCTGCGCCGTGTCGTCCGGGAGCGCCACCCGGGTGCGGACCGCGGCGGCGACGGTGAGCAGGCCCGGGCCGAGGGTGTAGCGGCGATCGGGGCCGCGTTGTACCCAGCCTGGTGCTTCGAGGGCGGCCAGTACGGCGGTCGCGGTGGAGCGGTTCAGGTCGAGGCGGGCGGCCACCTCCGAGACGCTCGCACCGTGCGGCGACGCGGCGAGCAACTCGACGACGGCCACCACCCGGTCGGTGGGCGGGGAAGCTGCCATGGGCACCTCTTGTTCGGGAGCGGGGTTGTGTCTAGGGTGCCGGTGAATATACGTCACTTTGACGACGAATATTCGTCAGTCAAGGGCTTGCCGACCGGCGGGGGATTCGGATGGACGCGATGGACACGACGGATGTGGTCGACCCGTTCGACGCGCGGGCGCCGTTCGACATCGAGGGGTACGACTTCGCGTTCGACGACATTCCGGATCTGCACGAGGTGATCGCCGCGGCGCGGGCGCGGAAGCCGTACGCGATCGTGCCGTTCCTGGGGACGCGGGCGGTGCTGTTTCTCACCCACGACTTGGTGACCGCGGCGTTCAAGGACGAGGAGTCGTTTCCGGCGTCCGCGATCTACGCCGCGACGACCGAACCCGTGCTCGGGCACACCATCCAGTGCATGCGTGGTGCCGAACATCGGATCAACCGCAAGCTCGTGGTGCCCGCGTTTCGGCGCAAGGTGGTCACCGACCAGGTCGAGGCGATCCTGGAACCGCTCGCGCACGAACTCGTGGACCGTTTCGAGGCGCGCGGCGAAGCCGACCTGGTCGCCGAGTTCACGCACGGCTACCCGGTCCGGGTGATCACCCGGCTGCTCGGACTGCCGATGGACGACGAGGAACGGTTCCGCCGCTGGGCGGTCGACCTGTTCCACTTCCCGATGGAGCCCGAGGCGGCCGAGCGCGCGTCACGCGAGTTCACCGAATACGTCACGCCGATCGTCGCGCGCCGCCGGATCGACCCGGGCGACGACCTGCTCTCGACGCTCGCCCACACCGAGGCCGAGGGGCGCCGGCTCACCGACGAGGAGATTCTCTCGTTCCTGCGGCTGCTCTTCCCGGCCGGCGCCGACACGACCTATCTGGGACTGGGCAACGCTCTGTACGCCCTGCTCACCCATCCCGAGCAGTTGGCCCGGGTGCTGGCGAACCCCGACGTGGAACTGGAGTGGGCGGTCGAGGAGTCGCTGCGCTGGGAGCCGCCGGTGGGCCTGTTGCCTCGGATGTGCCCGGCGCCGGTGCGCGACTGGCAGGGGCTGGGGCTGGACATCCCGGCGGAGACACCGCTGATCTTCGCGATCACGGCGGCCAACCGGGACCCGGCGCACTATCCGGACCCGGACGTGTTCGACATCGGCCGCCGGGTCCGACCCACGCTCGCCTTCGGCGACGGGCCGCACGTGTGTCCGGGCACCTGGCTGGCGCTGGCCGAGATCCGGGCCGCGCTCAAGGTGCTGCTGCAACGGTTGCCGGAGATGCGATCGGCCGAGCCGACGCGCGTGCGCGGGTTGCTCGGTACGGCGCTGCGCGGGCCGGAGTCGTTGCGGGTGCGGTTCCGACCCCCGTCCCGATGTGGCGGCTAACGCGCCTGCTCGGCCGGGAGTTCGGCATCGAGGCGGGTCACGTTCTGGAGCAGGCCCCAGACGAACTCCGCGCGGTAGGTGTCCGTGCCCTCGGTGACCAGGCTCGCCCAGCGGCTGGGCGCGGAACCCTCCACGTGGCGCAGGTCCGGGAACGCCCCGGCGACATCCCCGATCACGAACTCCCAGGGTCGCAGCGCGGCCACGCCTTCGACGGGCGGCGTCGTGGCGGGATCGGCGCGCACCAGCCATTCCTGCCAGACCCGCCCGTCGGGACCGGTCAGGACCTCGAAGCGCAACTGCGGCCACAGCGGCAACACCCACCACTGCGCATCGGCGGTGAGATCCCCGATCCGGCGCTCGGCCCGGCCGGACGGCTCACCCAGCGCGGCCCGGTAGGCCCGGCCGGGGCCACCGACCGAGCGGCTGCGCACCATGCGTTGCCACTGCGCGTTGACCTCGCGCATCCGGGTGCGGGTGAATTCCAACTCGCGGACGGCGTCGGCGACCAGATCGGGTTGGTAATCGCCCATGCGTCGCAACAACACCAGACAGAACTGATCCGGTCCCACGCTGATCTCCGTACTCGTTCGCAGCCGACCTCGACGCTATCCACAAAGCGGACGGCGTCGTCGTCATTCCCGGAAGTCGTCGACGCGGGTCGATTCCGGGCAATGTGTATGCCCGAGGCCCTGGGATCTGACGGTCCGTCAGCGCTATCGTGAACCCGAAGTCATCGGGCGGCCACCGGACAGTCGGCGCCGACCCATTACGTGGCAAGGGGTGGCACATGATCGTCGACTACATCCGAATGCTCGGCGGGGACCGCATCGAGCATCCCGGCGGGACCCTGCTGGCCCACTTGGGCCGAGTCGAGGCACTGCTCGGCGACTGGGGCGCCCGCCCCGAACTGCGCACCGCCGGCCTGTGCCACGCCTTCTACGGCACGGACGGCTTCGCGACCACACTGCTCCCGCTGGACCGCCGCGCCGAACTCGCCGGCCGGATCGGCGTGGACGCCGAGCGCATCGTGTACTTCTACGGGAGTTGCGACCGGGCCGCGAGCCACCCCACGCTGGTCGACGGCCCGTTCCGGGACCGGTTCACCGGCCGCACGTACACGCCGACCGAAGCCGAACGGCGCGACTTCGCCGAACTCACGGCGGCCAACGAACTCGACATCGTCCGCGTCATGCCGGAGGTTCCGGCCCGGTGGGGCGCCGAGCTCCGGGACATGCTGGCCGGGTTCCGTCCGTTGCTCAGCGCCGGCGCGTGGGCCGAGTGCGAACGGGTGCTCGGCGACGCCAGGGCGGGCACCCGCTGACTTCGGGCCCGCTTCGGGTCCTGCTTCCGGTGCTGTTTCCGGTTCTGTTTCTGCTTCGCGGCCCGCGCGAAGCTCGGCGCCCGGGCGATCGTCAGCGGCCGTCCGGCGTCGGGCGGTGCTCGACGTATTCGACGACGGTGCCGTCGGCGTGCCGGGCGGTGACTCCGGAACCGGTGGGCACCCGGCGCGGCGGTTCGAGGATCTCGGCGCCTGCCGCCGCCAGCCGTTCGAGGCAGGGCGCCAACTCGGGGACCAGCAGGGTGCCGGTGGTGGACCGGAAGCGCTCCACCGTGGCGGCGGCACCTTCGATCAGCAGGAAGCCGCCGACGGCGGACAGGGCGATGCCGAATTCGCGGAAGGTGAACCACATATCGCGCTCGACGCCCTGGAGACCCTCGTAGAACGCGGTCGCGGCTTCCAACTCACCGGGCTCGACGAAGACCCGAAGGAACGCGCGCGGTGTGGTGAGCGTGGACGAGTCGTTGCTGCGGCGCCACACCACGTCGGAGCCGGCGCCGGCGGCGGCGATGGCGGACGCGATGGCGGACGCGGTGGACTCGGTGGCGGCGGTGGGCGTGGGCTGGTCGGTCATGGTTGTCGGGTCCCCTGTCGGTGTGCCGGCCGGGCGATCGGCCGGGGGTGATCGGTACGTCCACCACCCTCGCGACGTCGCCCGGATCGGGGCAGGCTCCGGTTCATACCGTGAGTACCGGTCATAGGCTGGGCCGATGGCCACCCAGGACGGGCAGGATCGTCGGCGCGGGCTGGGCGGGTTCCTGCGCGCACATCGCGAACTGCTCACGCCCGAGGACGTCGGGCTGCCCCGATCGCCGCGTCGCCGCACGCCCGGCCTGCGCCGCGAGGAGGTCGCCGCGCTGTCGGGGGTCGGGGTGGCCTGGTACACGTGGTTGGAGCAGGGCCGGGTGGACACGTCGCGCCAGGTGCTCGAATCGGTGGCGCGGGCGCTGCGCCTGGACGTCGACGCCCGCCGGCACGTGCTCGAACTGGCCGGCTTCCACGTACCGCCCGAGGCGGGGCCGGCGTCGGCCGACGGTCTGCGGGCGATGGTCGGGAGTTGGCCGACCAGCCCGGCGCTCGTGCTCGATCGGGCCCTGGACGTACTGGCCTGGAACGACGCCTGGCGGGCGATTCGGCCCGACCCGGCGGGCGTGCCGATCGAGCGCCGCAACCTGCTGCTGATGCTGCTGACCGACCCGGCCCACGAGCCGGCATTCCCCGAGCGCGAGCCGCTCGCCCTCGATCTGGTCCGCCATCTGCGCACCCGTCCCGACGACGCGCGGCAGCGCACGGTCGCGGCACGACTGCTGGTCGAGCGGCCGGACCTGGCGGCGTGGTGGCAATGCCGCGCGGTGGGCGTGTTCGCGGCCCGGACGGTGCGACTGTGCGGGGCTGCGGTGCGGGAGGCCGAGGCGGATCGGGCGGCCGAGGAAGGCGCGACGTGGGCCGTGCCGCTGCGCTTCGCGGTGTCCCTGCTGCTGCCGGCGGAGGGCCCCGAGACCACGGTGCTGGTGTGGACGCCCGCGGATGCGGCGACGGCCGCCCACGTGCTGGACCGGACGGCGGGGGAGCAGGCGACGGGGAGCGGCCGGGGGTCAGGTGTCGGGGTCCCCCACGTGGGTGAGTCGATCGTCGCCCAGCCTGGCCTGCACGTCCCGGAACAGGATCGCGAGCAGACCCGCTAGCTGCGTCTGCTGCTCGGGGGTCAGGCCGTCGATCAACTGCGCTTCGCGACCCAGTACCCGATCGACCGTCGCCTCCACCAAGGCATGCCCCGCCTCGGTCAGTTCGACCTCGACCGAGCGGGTCCGACCGGATCCGGCCCGCCGGACGACCAGGCCCTCGCGCTCGGCCCGGGCGACCCGCTGCGAGACGGCGCCCGCCGTGACCAGCGAACGCCGGCCCAGTTCGCGCGTACCCAGGACGTACGGCGCTCCACTGCGCCGCAGCACACTCAGCAGGTCCAAGGTCGCCGCGTCGACGCCCGCCCCGGCCAGCACGCGGCGCCGGTCGTCCCCGAGCAACTTGGCCAGCCGCCAGATCGGCGTGACGATCCCGATCGAGGACACCGGCGTCCCGGGCCGCTCCCGCTCCCACGCGGCGGCGATCTCCTCGACGGCGTGACCGACGCGTCCCGAGGCACCGCCGCCGACCGGGTCGAGCGGCTGCTCGGCGGTCCGTACGTCGGCCCGCGCGTCGGCCTCCGGGGTCGTTCCTGTCCCGACCCCGGCGCCGGGCCGGTCCGCGCCGGCCGTCGTCGGCTTTCCCGGCGATGTCTCGGCCGCGGCACGGGGCCGGCGCTCGTCGGTTGCCATGGAACCTCTTCCCGATGTTATGTTCAGATCTAAATTTAGAGCTAAACGACCATTGTGGAGGTCATCCTATGGCACGCAACATCCTGGTCACCGGCGGTGGCACCGGTATCGGACTCGCGATCGCCCGGCACTTCGCCGGGCTCGGTGCCGCCGTGACGATCACCGGTCGGCGGGCCGAGCCGCTCGCCGTCGCCGCCGAACGGACCGGAGCCCGAGCGCTGGTCTGCGACCACACCGACCCCGAGGCGCTGACCCGACTGCTGGCCGAACTGCCCGAGCGGATCGACGTACTGGTCAACAACGCCGGCGGCAACACCGACTTCGACCACGGCCCCGCCACCGACCTCGCGGGCTACGCCCGTGCGTTCCGGGCCAATCTGGACGCCAACCTGGTCGGCGCCGCGCTGACCACCCGGGCCGTCGAGGACCGGCTCGCCGCCGGCGGCGCGGTGATCGGCATCGGTTCGCTCGCCGCCGACAAGGGAGCCGGATCGTACGGCGCGGCCAAGGCCGGACTCGCCGCCTGGAACGTCGCCCTCGCGGACGCCCTCGGCCCGCGCGACATCACCGCCAACGTGGTCTCGCCGGGCTACATCGCGGACACCGAGTTCTTCCGGGACAACCTCACCGAGGACCGCCGCCGACACCTGGTCGCCTCGACGTCGCTACGCCGGGCCGGCTCGCCCGAGGACGTCGTCGGCGCTGTCGCGTTCCTCGCCTCGCCCGCAGCCCGGCACGTCACGGGGCAGGTGCTCAACGTCAACGGCGGTGCGTACAAGAGTCGTTGATGTCGGGAGCAGCTCGGCGGCCCCGGCCCGCAGGCGCGGACCGGTCGGGCATCCGCGGCGCCGAAGCGGGAAACCGGGTTCACCGGACGGGGCATCGCTCGCGTCCGTAGCGTTGGGCTGCGGCGCTCCCCGCACGGAACGCACGGAACGCACGGAACCCGTACAGACTCCCCGCAGAGCTTCTCCACACGGAAGGCAGATCCGATGGAATCCCACACGCTGGCGGTGCCCGGAGCCGACCTCTACTACGAGGTACGCGGCTCCGGTCCGGTGCTGTTAACGATCAACGGCAGCAACGGAGACACCGATCTGTTCGCGACGCTGGGCGATCGCCTGGCCGACCGCTACACCGTCGTCGCGTACGACCGACGCGGCAACTCCCGTAGCCGGCTCACCGGTCCGCCCGGCGAGCAGCGCATCGAGGAGCATGCCGACGACGCGCACCGGCTGCTCCAGGCCCTCACCTCGGAGCCCGCGGCCGTCTTCGGCACCAGTTCCGGTGCCGCGATCGGCCTCGACCTGCTCGTGCGACACCCGGAACAGGTCGGCCTGCTCGTCGCCCACGAGCCGCTCGTGGTGGGGCTGTTGCCCGAACCGAAGCAGTGGTACGCGAAGTTCGACAACGTCGGCGAGTTGTACCGGACCGACGGCCTGAAGGCCGCGATGGTCGAACTCAGCGCGTTGTTCGGCCTGTCCGGCCCGCCGGAGCCCACCGGGGATCTGCCCGCGCCGTTGCGCGAGTTGCTCGAACGGGTGCAGACCAACGTGCACTTCAACCTGTCCTACGAACTGTCGTCGTTCGCCCGCTTCGAGCCGGACCTGACCGCGCTGCGGGACGCACCGCTGGTGCTGGCCGTGTCGAACGAGGGCCCGGAGACGCTGCTCTACCGCACCACGGCGCTGCTCGCCGAGCGTCTGGACATCCCGGTCTTCGAGTTCCCGACCGATCACGTGGGCTACGCGTTGCGCCCCGACGAGTTCGCCGTGGCCCTGGCCGAGGTGCTCGACCGGGCCTAGGCCCGGTCGAGCGACAGGCGCGAAGCGGCCCGGCCGCGTCGGGTGACGGCGGCCGGGCCGGTGGCGCGCGGTGTCGGTCAGGCGCTGGCGCCACCGTCCAGGACGAGGTCGGTGCCGACCGCGAAGCCGGCCTCGTCGGAGGCCAAGTACAGGACGGCGGCCGCGAGTTCGGCCAGTGCGCCGACCCGACCGGACGGGTTCTCGCCCTTCATCCGGTCCGCGCGCTCGGCCTCGGTCTCGCCCGGACGCAACGACATCGAGGTGGCCAGCGGGCCGGGGCTGACCGCGTTGATTCGGACGCCGTCACCGATGTGGTCGAGCGCGGCATTGCGGGTGAGCGTGCTCACCGCGGCCTTGGACGTGACGTAGGCGCCGAGGTTGGCCAGCCGGGCGTGGGCGCCGAGGTTGGAGGAGATGTTCACGATGGCCCCGCCGCCGTTGGCCCGCATGTAGCCGATCTCGTGCTTCATCGAGAGCCACGTGCCGGTCACGTTGATGTCCAGGGTGGCCCGGAAGTCCGCCTCGTCGAGGTCGGCGAGCGGACCCACGCCCTGGATCACACCGGCGTTGTTGACGGCGACGTCGAGACCCCCGAACAACTCGACCGTGCGGGCGACGAGCGCGGCCAGGCTCGCCGAATCGGTGACGTCGGCGGTGACGGCCGCGCCTCGTCCGCCCTTGGCCTCGATCAGCCGGACGGTCTCCGCCAGCGGTGCGGCGGTGCGGCCCGCGGCCACGACGGCGGCTCCCTCGCGAGCGAAGGCGAGCGCGATCTCCCGGCCGGCGCCCGAGCCGGCTCCGGTGACGAGGACGGTCTTGGTGGTGAAACGTGCGGACATGGTGTTCTCCCGAGTCTTGCGGTGTGGAGGTGGTGGCGGATCGATGGGTGTGGTCGGTCGGTGGATGCGGTGCCGGCCGGTCAGCCGGTGCGCGGTGGTCCCGCCTCGCGGCTCGGTTCGGGCACCCGGTCGCCGTGCCGGTCCCGGAGCAGGGCGGTCGCGGACAGGGCGGCCAGGAGGAAGACCGCCCCGGCGGTGCCGAAGGCCCAGGCGTAGCCGACGATCACGTCGGCGCGGGTCGCGGCCACCGACATCAGCGCGGCCAGGCCGAGGGTGGGCCCGAGTTCCATCGCGGTGTTCAGCACGCCGCCGGCCAGGCCCGCCTGGTGGGCGGGTACGTCCCCGGTGGTCAGGACGGCGGTGCCGGCGAAGATCAGGGCGGCGCCGACGGGCAGCAGGACCAGGCCCGGGAGTAGGTCACGGGCATAGCGGGTGCCCTCGTCCAGGCGGGCGAGCAGGAGCAGGCCCGTGCCGCCGATCAGCAGGCCCGACACGGTGATGCGGCCCGGACCGTAGCGACCGATCAGCGGGCCGGCCGCTCGACCGGCCACGATCAGCGCGAGGGCGAACGGGACGAACGCGCCGGCGGTCGCGAGCGGTGACCAATCGCGGTTCTGTTGCAGGTGGAGCGAGATCAGGAAGCTGATCAGGCCGGTCCCGGTGGCCGCGAGCAACACCCCGACCAGGCCCAGGACGCGGCGCGGAGCGCGGACGAAGCCGGGCGGGAGGAGCGGATCGGCCACCCGTCGTTCGACGACCAGGAAGGTGGCGAGCAGGAGCACGCCGACACCGAGCGGGACGAACACGGCAGCCGACGTCCAGGCATGGTCGCCGGTGACGGTCAGGCCGTATCCCGCGAGCGTGATGCCGACCGCGGCCAGGACCGCGCCGAGCGGATCGAGACCCGGACGGCCGCCCGGCCCGCCGTCGGCCGGCTTCCCCGCCGGCAGCCGACGTGGGGTCAGGAGCAGCGCCGCACCGGCAACGGCGACCGGTATGGCGAACATCCAGCGCCAGGACACCCAGGTGGTGAGCACGCCCGACGCGAGGTTGCCGATCGCGGCGCCCAGTACGGACAGCCCACCCCAGGTCGCCATCGCCCGCCGATACGCGCCCGGTTCGGGGTACACCGCGCGCAACACCGCCATCGCGGCCGGCGCGGTCAACGCGGCCCCCAACCCCTGCCCGAACCGCACCGCGACCAGCACCGCGAAGCCGGGCGCGAACGCCGCGATCGCCGAGGCGAGCCCGAAGACGACCAGGCCCACCGTGAACATCGGGCGTCCGCCGTAGCGATCGGCGAGTCGACCGCCGAACAACAGCAGTCCGCTGAACGGCAGTCCGTAGGCGGCACTGAGCAACACCAGATCGGCCGAACCCAGGCCGAACTCCCGGCCGATGTCGGGCAGCGGCACGCCGATCGCGGTGATCGTGAAGATCAACGTGGCCTGCACGGTGCCGAGTACGGCGAAGGCGAGGCCGGCATGCGGCGTGGTCGTGACCGTGCCGCCCGTGACCGTGCCCGTGACCGTGCCCGTGACCGTGCCCGTGACCGTGCCGCCCGTGACCGTGCCCGTGACCGTGCCGCCCGTGACCGTGCCGGTCATTGCGATACCCCCGTTGCCGATAGCTTTTACAGATCGATCGTTCTGGAATAAGGGCAGGCGTGTGCCCGGCGGGTCGCCGGGTCGCGCGCGGGTTGTCGGCGAGTGCCTTCAGTCGAGCAGTACGAGTGCCTGTCGGGTCGCGTCGCGCAGGCGGACGGAGTCCGGGCCGGCCTTGCCGACCACGCGCATGCCCTGGAGCAGGACCAGCAGGAAGCGGGCCAGCGCCTGGGGGTCCCGATCCGGGCCCAGTTCGCCCTGCGCCCGGGCCCGGGTGAGCGCGACGGTCAGATTGGTCTCCATCTGACTCCAGCCGTACTCGACGATCCGGGCGGCGCCCGCGTCGTGTGCGGCCAACTCGGCGGCGGTGTTGGTCAGGAAGCAGCCGCGCAGCCGGGTCGGCTCCTCGGACGCCTGCCGGGCGAACCGCTCGACCAGGGCCCGAACGGCCGGCAACACCGGCCCCGGCTGGGACAACTCCTCGAACAACTCCGGGTTGCGGCTCTCCCGGTAGCGGTCCAGCGCCGCCAGGTAGAGGTCGTGTTTGTTGCCGAACGTCGCGTAGATGCTCGCTCGGGCGATGCCGAGGCGAGCCACGAGGTCCGCCATCGAGGTCGCCTCGTAGCCGCGCTCCCAGAAGAGTTCGAGCGCGGACTGCAAGGCGGCGTCGGGATCGAATTCCTTGGTCCTGGCCACGGACACGACCCTAAGGCATTCGAGAACGTACGGTCAATAAAGATCGACCGCCCTGCGGAACCGGACCGGGTGCGCGGAGCCGGACCGGTGTCAGCCCGCCGCCCGAGTCCAGCGACCGGCCAACCGAGCCACCCGGTCCACGAGTTCGGGTGGGCCCTCGACGGTGAAGTCGAGGTCGAGGAAGGCGAGATGGATCGCCAGCGCGTCGATCGAGGAGGCCCCCGTGGTCAACCGGCAGGTGTCCGCGTCGATCGCCTCCAGGACCCCGCCGCTCGCGCCGATCCGGGCCGAGGCGAGTTCCGGCGAGGCGTGCAGGAGCACGGTCGCGTGGTGTGCGTAGGCGCGGACGGAGATGCCCGCGGTGAGGTATGCGGCGACGTCGTGGTCCGGCAGCGTTCGCGGCGTGAAACGCGGGCCGGTCGACGGGCGCAGCCGGATCCGGTCCACGCGATACGTGCGCCAGTCGGCGCGGTCGAGGTCCCAGGCCAACAGGTACCAGCGGCGTCCCGTGCAGGCGAGCCGGTGCGGCTCGACCGTGCGAACGGCCTCGCGGCCGTCGTGGGTGCGGTAGTCGAAGCGCAGCGTCTCGGCCGAGCGGCAGGCCGCCGCGATCGTGGTCAGGTCGGCGGGAGCCACCGTCTCGCCGCATCCGGGCAGCGACACGGTGACCGCGTCGAGCGCGTCGACCCGGCCGCGCAACCGGGCGGGCAACATGCGTTCGAGCTTGGCCAGCGCCCGGGCCGAGGTCGGCTCGATCCCGGTGACCGTACCGCCGACCGCCGTGCGCAGCCCCGTCACGATCGCGACCGCCTCGTCGTCGTCCAGGAGCAGCGGCGGCAGTGGGCCGGTCGGGTCGAGCCGATAGCCGCCGGCGGCGCCGGACGCGGTGCGCACCGGGTAGCCCGCCGCGCGCAGTCGCTGCACGTCGCGCCGCACGGTACGGGGGCTGACCCCCAGGCGCGCGGCGAGGCGGGGGCCGGTCCAGCCCGCCGGGTCGAGGGAACCGGACCGCTCGGCGCGGTCGCGGCGCCCGGGCCGGCGCTCGGGCGGGGATTGGAGGAGGGACAACAGACGAAGCAGGCGGGTCGTACTCTCCAGCGTGTCCATGTGATCAGCGTTGCGTCGAATGCGGCAGGTTTCCGTCCGCATTCGCTCCTAGTCTTCGGTGCATGGAGATCACCACCCTCGGCAACCGCCGACTCAATCGTGCGCTGCTCGAACGCCAGTTGTTGACCCGGCGGCACGCCGTCTCGGCCCAGGCCGCGCTCACGCACCTGGTCGGTATGCAGGCGCAGGCCCCCCACCCGCCGTACGTCGGTCTGTGGACCCGCCTCGCCGACTTCGCGCCGAGCGAGCTGGCCGATCTCCTGACCGACCGCCGGGCCGTGCGCCTGGGCCTGATGCGCGGCACGGTGCACCTGGTGACCGACGCCGACTGCCTCGCGCTCCGGCCCGTCGTGCAGCCGATCTACGACGCGGACCTGTATCGCAATCAGCTACACGGTCTCGGCGACTCGAACGTCGACGTCACCGAACTGGTGTCCGTGGGCCGGGAGTTGATGGCCAAGCAGGCACTGACCGCCAAGGCGCTCGGGCTGGCGCTGGCCGAGCGTTTTCCGGACGAGGACCCGAAGGCCCTGGCCCACGCGCTGCGCAGCCAGGCATCGCTGGTCCAGGTCCCGCCGCGGGCCCTGTGGGGTCGCAGCGGTCAGTCCGCGTGTACCACCGCCGAACACTGGCTCGGCCGGCCCCTGGCCGCCGAAACCGCCCCGGACGAGATGTTGTTGCGCTATCTGGCGGCCTTCGGTCCGGCCACGATCGCCGACATGCAAGCCTGGTCCGGTCTGAACCGGCTGCGGGCGGCGGTCGATCGGCTGCGTCCGAGCCTGGTCGTCTACCGGGACGAGGCCGGCCGCGAACTCTACGACGTGCCCGATGCCCCGCTGCCGCCCGAGGACGCGCCCGCTCCGGTCCGCTTCCTTCCGGAATTCGACAACATCCTGCTCTCGCACGCCGACCGGGCCCGGATCATCTCCGAGGAGGACCGCAAACGCATGTTCACCGTCAACGGCATCATCCGGGCAAGCTTCCTGGTGGACGGCATGGTCGCGGGCATGTGGCGGCTCACCCGAGCCGGGAAACCGGTCTCGGCGGGCTCGCCCGCCGCCGCCGGCACGTCCGGCCCACCGCTGGTCCTGGAACTGCAACCCTTCCGCCCGATCGACCGGGCGGCCGGGGCGGAGCTGACCGCCGAAGGCGCCCGGCTGCTGGCCTTCGTGACCACCCACGACCACGAGATCCGCTTCGTCTGAGGACGGCACGCGGGCGGTCAGGCGCGGTTGCGGCGGTGCAGGCGGAGGGCCTTGAGCATGGCGACGGCGGCGGCGGTGGAGAGGGCGGCGCGGATGCCGTTCCAGATGTTCCAGGTGGTCTCGAAGTCGGCGCGGGACTTGCCCGGGTCGACGTCGCCGGCGTGGGCGAGGGCCTGGTTGAGGGGGACGTTGATGCCGGAGGTGGTCAGCACGGTGGTGGTGTAGAGGGCGAGGGCGGCCAGGGTCCAGCGCATGACGGTGGCGGTGGCGGCGTGCCCACGCAGCTTCCAGGCGGCGATCGCGGGGGCGGCCATGGCGGCGGTGAAGACGGTGAAGAACAGCGGGTTCTCGATGCCGGTGTTGATCTGCTGCATCGAGTGCACGAAGTCGGCGTCGCCCTTGGTGCCCAGCCACGGCATGACGACCGCGGAGAAGGCGACGTAGGTGCCGGCCATCAGCGTGTTGGCCACGGCGCCGGCGGTGAGCCAGCGGCCGACGGTCCTGCGGGTGGTGCCGATCGCGTCGGTGCCGGCGGCGAGCGTGTGGTCGATGGCAGCCATGATGAACTCCCTTGAGAATGAAGGTTGTCGGTCGGGACCGGCGGGCGCTTTTCGCGATTTCGCCGTCCCGTTCCTCGATGTCTCAAGACTCTCGTCTGCGCGCGCCTCGAACAACGGCCGATCCCGGAAGCGTGGTTAACCTCCGGGTTACCGATGCCGATCGCGGTTCGCGGGCCCGCCGGGGAAGCCGGCGCCGCGCAGGACCGTGCCCAGGTCGTGGGCCAGGTCGCGGCTCGCGGCGGGCCGGCCGGTCGGCGGGTGGGCCGTGTCGGCCAGGAGCCGGGTGATGCGCCCGGAGGCGATCGTGGCCCGGGCCGGGACGATATGCGACTCCAGGAGGTCGCCGGCGGCGCGCCAACTGCGGGTCCGGGCGAGGGCGTGCAGCAGGTGGGCATGGTCGTTGTACGCGGTACGGCTGCCGGGAATGCGCCCTGCGGCGGCCTGTTCGAACAGGGGGATCGCCCGGGTCCAGCGCCCGTTGTCGGCGTGCAGCATCGCGTGGTGCCAGGTGATCTCGGCGGTGTCGAGCCACCAGGTCCAGGCGGGATCCCGGGGGCCGACACCGTCGAGGTGCCGCGCGTACGTCTCGCCGATGAGCCTGCGGGCCCGCGCGTGCTCGCCGTACTGATCGAGCGCGCGGGCCCGCCGCAGCACGAACAGGGTCCGGACGCCGGGCGGCAGGTCGTCTTCGAGGACGGTGTCGCAGATGCGCAACGCCCGGTCCGGGCGGTGCAGATGGATGGCCTGCATGGCGAGCTGGGACAGCGCGAAGTGTTCGGCGGAGCGATCACCGGCGAGCCGCGCCGTCCGGACGGCCCGAGTGGTCAGCCGATGGGACAACCCCTGTCGATCGGCGTCGTAGGCCAACCAGCCGGCGATCTGGTACGCCTCCGCCACGGCGGACAGCCGGTCCCGAGACGGCCGGCCGGCGGTCGCGGCGCGCAACGCGCCACCCGCCGACCGGACCGCCGGCGCGAGAATGGCGCCGGCGCCGAACCGGGTGTCCAGGGCGACGATGTGCGCGTTGTACTCCCGGAGTTGCCGAGTCTCCTCGTCGTCCCGGCCGCTGTGCGGCCGAGCCGGTATCGGTGGTAACGGTGTGCCGGGTGCGGGGTCAGGCATCGGCGAGCGAGGTGCTCTCGCCCGGGGCCAGGCGTCGGACGGGGCGGGCGTCGGACCCGGCGAGTTGGCCCAGGAGGCGTTCGGCGAGGGCGAGGCCGGTGTCGTTGTACAGGCAGTCGTGGATCAGGAACGCCCGGGAGGGGTCGACCGCGCGGACGTAGTCGGCGGCGTCGCCGAGCTTGAGCCAGGGGGCGCCGGACGGGACCAGCAGCGTGGGCACCGCCTCCTCGGGCACGGTGAACGCGTCACCGGGATGGAAGACGCGACCGTCGACGAGGAAGCCGACATTGTCGATCACGGCGATGTCCGGGTGGATCACCGCGTGCTTTTCGCCGTACACGTGTACCGCCACGCCCTGCGCGCCGCCGATCTCGAAGGTGTCGCCGTGGGTCACCGCGTGGATGCGGCCGGCCAGGTCGGGGAACTGCGCGGCGACGACCGGGTTGGTCCAGATCTCCAGATCCGGGTTGGCCGCGGCGGCGGCTCGCAGTGTGTCCGGGACCACATGGTCCAGGTGCTCGTGGGTGATCAGTACGGCGTCCGCCCCGACCATCGCGTCGGGTTCGCTGAACGAGCCGGGATCGATCACGATGGTGCCGCGATCGGTGGTCAGACGTACGCACGCGTGGCCGAGCTTGGTGAATTGCATGGCTGCTCTCCCGACTGGGTTCCGCTTCGTTGGTGCCACCTGATCGGTGCTGCGGTGTCTGTTGCCGCTGCCCCGGTCGATCATGCCAAGGCGATCGGCATCGGCGGCGGAGCGGGGGTCGCGGCTGCGAGACAATCGATGCATGTACGACGACCAGCAAGAACCGACCGAGTCGATTCCGGTGGGGCGGGCGACGGATCTCGGTGCGGCGTTGCTGATGCCCGACATCGACCGGCCCCGCGCGTGGTTGCTCACGCTCAACGATTCGCCGCAGTCGTACGTGGATCTCGATCAGCCCGCGCACTTGGAATTCGAGTACACGCGGCGCCTCGGCCACGTCGTCGATCTCGTGGCCGAACCGGGTGCGGCGGTGGCCGTGCTGCACCTGGGCGGCGGCGGATTCACGCTGCCCCGCTACATCGCGGCCACCAGGTCCGGCTCGGTGCAGACCGTCGCCGAGCTCGACGCCGAACTGGTCGCGTTGGTGCTGGAGCATCTGCCGCTGCCGGCGGACGAGCCGATGGAGATACGCACCGGCGACGCCCGGGCCGAACTCACCGAGCGGCCCGACGACTCGGCCGACCTGGTGATCGCCGACGTGTTCGGCGGAGCGCAGGTGCCCGCGCACCTGACCTCGCGGGAGTTCGCCGCCGAGGTGGCCCGGGTGTTGCGGCCGGGCGGGGTGTACGCGGCCAATATCGCCGACGGGGGCGAACTGGAGTTCGCTCGGGCCCAAGTGGCCACGCTGCGTGCGGTGTTCCCGGAGGTGGCGTTGATGGCCGAACCGGGTGTGCTGCGCGGCAGGCGCTTCGGCAACCTCGTCGTGGTCGCGTCCGCGGCCGCGCTGCCGGTGTCGCAGTTGGCCCGGCGTACGGCCGGCGACGAAACTCCGGCCAGGGTGCTCTCCGGCATCGAGGCCCGAGTCTTCTCCCGCGACGTCGCGCCGGTGACCGACGACACGGCCACCGCGTCGCCGGCCCCGCCCGGAGGCACGTTCCGCATCGGCTGAGGGATCGGGCTCGGGCCCGGAAGTCCTGTGCCGGGGGTGGCGAGGCGCCGCCCCGGCAACGCGACGGATGCCGTCGCTCAGACCTCCGCCGCCGTCTCGTTGTAGACGCCCGCGTAGTCCTGCCCCGACAACTTCTGGATTGCTTCCATGATTTCGTCGGTGATCTCGCGCCGGGCCCGGGCCACGTCCTTGCGCTCGTAGTGGTGCGAGAAGTCGAGCGGCTCGCCGAAGCGGATGAGCGCGCGCGGCGACAACCTCGGGATGTTCGAGCCGATCGGCTGGACCCGGTCCGTGTCGATGATCCCGACCGGGACCACCGGGCACCGCGCGGCCAGCGCGAGCCACGCGACACCGGTTCTGCCGCGGTAGAGCCGGCCGTCGCGGGAGCGGGTGCCCTCCGGGTAGATCCCGAACGCGTCGCCGCGTTCGAGCACCGAGAGCGCGGTCTCCAGGGCGGCCTTCGCCGCACTGTGCGCGCCTCGGGGCACGGCGACGGCGCCGATGCCGGTGAAGAACGACTTGCTGACCCGGCCCTTGAGCCCGGGGCCGTCGAAATACTCGGCCTTCGCGAGGAACGACACCTTGCGCGGCATGACCACGGGGATCGCGACGCTGTCAACGAACGACAGGTGGTTGCTGGCGATGATGACCGGGCCGGTCATCGGTACGTTCTCGCGGCCCTCGGTGCGCGGGCGATAGATCGCCTTCGCGGTGGGCGCCACGACGCCATGCATGAACTTGTCGATCAGCACGGATCCCCCGTGGGAGTGGGTGAGGTCTGGAAACACGCGCCACCTTATCGAGTCTGCGGCACCCCCCATGACGCGTGTACCCACCTGCACTGTTGACGTGGTGTCAAATGTCGTCACGGCCCCGATCGTGCCGATCGGTGCCGCCGGGGCCCACCGCCGTCACACCCGCCGGGCGAGCGATTCCAGCATCAGGTCGAGCATGTCCTCGAAGGGACTGCCCGCCATGCCCTCGGCCAGGTGCACGCGGACCGTGCCGATCGCCGGATAGTCGGTCTCGGGAAGCGTGTTGTACGTCTCCGTCCAGGATCGGTCGTCGGCCGCCCGCACCTCGGGCGCGAGTGCGCTGTAGGACGCCTCCAGGGCCGCGTGCGCGAGCACGGTGTCGATGAACACGCGGTAGTAGCGGACCGCGTCGACGGGGGAGAAGCCCGCCGACAGCAGCAGACCGACCCCCATCTCCACCGCCCGGAACTCGTTGTGCCGCCGGGTCACCCGGGACGCCGCGATCGCGGCCACGCGCGGATGGCGCAGATAGCCGTCGCGCACCCGCAGGCCCAGCTCGCGCAGCGACGCCACCCAGTCCGGGCCGGGCCGGTAGCCCACCAGCGTCTCGCCGATCAGCGAGTCGGCGATCGCGAGCAGCAGGTCGTCGGTGTTGCGGAAATATCGATAGATCGCGGTGGGGTCGCAGCCGAGCGCGGCGCCGAGCTTGCGCACCGTCAGGGCCTCCGGGCCTTGGTGTCCGATCAGACGTACCGCACAATCGACAATGACATCTTCGGACAAAACCGTCCCGGACTTGGTCGGCCGGCGCCGGCGACGTTCACCCACCACCCGGTCGACCCGCTTCGCCTCCCCCGGGTCCGCTCGATCCTCCCGGTTCACGACTTCCCTGCGCTCCACAATTCCTCCGCAGCCGGCTCGACGTGCACCGGGTCCGATTCCATCTTATGTCAACACCATTGACGTAATTCTGACGCAGGCTGTTTCATCGGCGTCCACCCCCTGTCAGCTTTAGCCTCCCTGGGAGCGCCGATGTCCACGAACCCGCCCCGGGTCGACCAACCGCCCGAGCTGCGCAAGTCGCTCGGTGTCGTCGACGGCATCGCGGTAGCCGCGTCCAGTACGGCGGCCACCACCAGCATCGGCGTCGGCATGGGCACGTTGGCCGCCACCGTCGGGTTGGCCACGCCGGCCATCATCCTGATCGCCTTCCTGCCCATGCTCGGCATCGCCGGAGCGTACGCCCGCCTCAACCGGGTCGAGCCGAACTGCGGCAGCGGCTACGTCTGGGTCGGCAAGTCGATCGGCCCGTACTCCGGCTTCCTCACCGGCTGGGTCGCGCTCGCCGGATCGATCATCTTCCTCGCGTACACCAGCGCGATCACCGGCTCGGTGATGCTCCAGTTCGCCAACAAGGCCGGTTGGCACGAGTTCGCCGGGCTGGCCCTGGATCCGAACTCGACCAAGCTCAGCACCGTCCTGGGCCTGGTGGTCCTGGTCGTGGTCACCGTGCTCGCGATCACCGGCGTGCACCAGGCCACCCGGTTGCAGACCTTCCTGCTCGTCTTCGAGTACTCGGTGCTGCTGATCTTCTGCATCTGGGCGATCGCCTCCGGCGAGCAGCCGTTCTCCTTCTCCTGGTTCAACCCCTTCGAAATCGACTCGGCCTCGGACTTCGCCCAGGGCCTGGTGCTCGCGGTGTTCTTCTTCTGGGGCTGGGACGCGGCGTTCAGCGTCACCGAGGAGACCAAGAATCCCGGGGACTCGGCCCGCGGCGGCCTGATCGCGCTGTTCGTGATGCTCGGCATGTTCCTGCTCGGCGCGATCGCCTTCCAGCGCGTGATGACCGTCCCGGAGCTGGCCGAGAACGGTCCGCAGGGTCTGACCTTCCTGGGCGCGCACCTGGCCGCCGACCCGTGGGCGAGCCTGCCGCTGCTCGCGCTGATCTTCTCCGCGGTCGCCTCCCTCCAGTCCGGCGTCATTCCCACCGCGCGCGGCATGCTGGCGATGGGCCGCGACCAGACGCTCGGCAAGGTGTGGACCCGGATCCACCCGACCTTCGGATCGCCCGCGATCGGCACGATTTTGATCATGGCGATCGCCGCCGGCACCGCCGTCCTGGCGATCGGCATCCCCAAGCTCAACGACATGATCCTGGCCGCGGTCAACTCGATCGGCCTGATCGTGGCGTTCTACTACGGCCTCACCGCGATCGCCTGCGCCGTGCGCTTCTGGCCGACGCTGCGCACCGACCGCACCGAGGGCGTGCGCGCCGTGATCATCCCCGGGCTGAGCGGACTGGCGCTGCTGGGCGTCGGCGCCTACCTCGCCTACGACTACCTGACCATGAGCGACAGCTTCGAACTCAGCCCCGACAACGGCTGGTTCATGTTCTCCGTGCCGCTGGTGGTGATCCTCAGCGGCCTGGGGTTCGCCGTCTACGCCAAGTACGTGCGCAAGTCGGCCTACTTCGAGACCGGGCGGGGCACCGACGGCGACTCGATCGAGTTGCCGATGGACCGCTACAACGACGCCGCCGATTTCGATGCCTTCAAGTCCAAGGGAATGGTATGAGCAAGATCGAGCAGACGACCTCCGCCGGCGCGGTGGCCGCCGACGTCGTCTTCACCGGCGGCCCGGTCTACACGGTCGACGCGGCGCGCAGCCGGGCGAGCTCGGTGGCCGTGCGCGACGGGCGAATCGTCGCGGTCGGGCACGACGAGGTGCGCGAGCTGATCGGCGATCGCACCGAGGTGGTCGATCTCGCGGGCAAGCTGCTGATCCCGGGCTTCCAGGACGCGCACGTGCACCCGGTGGGTGGCGGCATCGAAATGGGCCAGTGCGACCTGTCCGAGCACGAGACGGTCGCCGAGTATCGCGAGACGGTGCGGGCCTACGCCGACGCCAACCCGGACCTGGAGTGGATCACCGGCGGCGGCTGGTCGATGGAGGCGTTCCCGGGCGGCCTGCCGCACCGGTCGATGCTCGACGACCTGGTTCCGGACCGCCCGGTGTTCCTGCCCAACCGGGACCACCACGGCGCGTGGGCCAACAGCGTGGCGCTGCGGCTGGCGGGCATCACCCGGGACACCCCGGACCCGGCCGACGGTCGGATCGAACGCGACTCGGACGGCGAGCCGACCGGTGTGCTCCAGGAGGGCGCGGCCGACCTGGTCGGTCGGCTGCTGCCCGCGCTCACCGCCGAGGACCAGGTGGCCGGCCTGCTCCGGGCCCAGCGGTTGTTGCACTCGCTGGGCATCACCGCGTGGCAGGACGCGCTGCTCGGCGCGCACGCGAATGTCAGCGACGCGAGCTCCGCGTATCTGACGGCGGTGGACCGCGGCCTGCTGACCGCACGGGTGGTCGGCTCGTTGTGGTGGCAGCGCGACCGCGGGATCGAGCAGATCGAGGAACTGCGGGCGCGCCGCGCCGCGGGCACCCGGGGACGCCTGTCCTGCACGACCGTCAAGATCATGCAGGACGGGATCGCGGAGAACTTCACCGCCGCGATGCTCAGCCCGTATCTGACGTCGTGCGGATGCGCCTCCGACAACAGCGGGATCAGCTTCATCGAGCCGGCCGCGTTGCAGCGCTACGTCACGGCGCTCGACGCGCACGACTTCCAGGTGCACTTCCACGCGTTGGGCGACCGCGCGGTCCGCGAGGCGCTGGACGCGGTGGCCGCGATGCGCGCGACGAACGGGTGGAAGGACACCCGGCCGCACCTGGCCCACCTCCAGGTGGTGCACCCGGACGACCTCGGCCGGTTCCGCGAACTCGGCGCGAGCGCGAACATCCAGGCGCTGTGGGCCGCGCACGAGCCGCAGATGGACACGTTGACCATCCCGTTCCTGGGTGCGGAGCGGGCCGCGTGGCAGTACCCGTTCGGCGCGCTCGCGCGCAGCGGTGCGACGCTGGTCGCGGGCAGCGACTGGCCGGTGTCCAGCCCGGACCCGATCCAGGGCATCCACGTGGCGGTGAACCGGAAGCTGTACGGGTCGGACTCGCCGGCCTTCTTCCCGGAACAACGGCTCGACCTGCACACCGCGCTCGCGGCGTACACGGCGGGCACCGCGTACGTGAACCACCTGGACGACACCGGCAGCATCGTGGTGGGCAAGCAGGCGGACCTCGCCGTGCTCGACCGCGACCCGTTCGCGGCACCGGAGAGCGAGATCGGCGCGACGCGCGTGCTGGAGACGTTCGTGGGCGGGGAGCGGGTGTTCGGGGCCTAGGCCCGGTCCGGACGGATCGTCGGCGCGCCTGTGGCGTCGCGGACGAGGTCGGCGATCCGTTCGTGGTCCGGTGGGTCGGTGGGCGGTTGCCGGCCGGGGACGGCCGAGCCGGCGTCGGTCAGCCGCCGACCGTGTGTGCCCGGGCCACGGTGAGGCTGTCCTCGTAGACGTGGTAACGGCTGATCAGGCCCGCCTCGACGGTGACGTGCAGCGCGCACCGCGCTCGGTAGGCCGTGCCGGTGGAGGCGGCCGTACGCCGGATCTCGGTCGACAGGACCGCCTCGGGCCCGTCGACCAGAATCCGCAGACCGGGTCCGACGACCGGGTCGCCGGCCTGCTCCGGCGGCTCGTCGGTGTGCGCGGCGGCCAGTTCGCGAAAATGCGCGGCAACGTCGGCGCGGGTCGAACGCGACCGGATCCACGGCGTGGACGGGTGACCCTCGGCCGGCCAGTCGAGCACCCAGTCCACGTGCTCGGCGAACAGTTCGGCGATGCGATCCGGGTCGCCCGACGCGACGCGGCGGACGAACTCGCAGACGACGGCGTCCGTACCGGGCCCGAGGTCGGTGGGCAGGGTGAACTGGTGGTCGTGCCGGATCCGGCCGTCGGGTGCCAGCTGCACGACCACCCGCCCGGTCCACGCCACATCGCCGCCGGCCGCCGGGACCATGTAGGTCGTGAAGGTGATCGCGCCGTTGTGGCCGACCGCGTCCCCGGCCGAGCGGAACACGAACCCGCCCTTGTCGACCAGTTGTTCGTAGGTATCGGTGACGCGGGCCAACAGCGCGTCGTGCCCGACGTGCCGTCCGGACTCGATGGTCTCGATCCCGTCCGGCGTCCACAGCGCCTCGATGGCGGCGCGGCGGGCGCTCGGGTCCGGCTCGTGCCACACGGCCAGGTAGCGGTCCGCGAACGCGTCGAGGTCGACGGGGGTGGCAGGGGCGGTTTCGTCGGTGGTGTGGATGGTGTTCATGGGCGGAAGGTAGACGCGCTCCACTGACACGTTGTGTCAGTGGATTCGGGCAGACTTCCCGGATGCGGGCGAGTCGGCTGGTGTCCATCCTGTTGTTGTTGCAGACCCGGGGGCGGGTCACCGCCCGGGAGATCGCCGACACGCTGGAGGTCTCGATCCGGACCGTCTACCGGGACATGGAGTCGTTGAGCGCGGCCGGCGTGCCGCTGTACGCGGATCCGGGCCATCGCGGCGGCTATGAACTGCTCGACGGATTCCGCACTCGGCTGACCGGACTCACCACCGGCGAGGCCGAGTCGTTGTTCCTCACCGGCCTGCCGACCGCCGCCGCCGATCTGGGCCTGGGATCGGTGGTGACCGCCGCGCAGCTCAAGCTGATGGCCGCGCTTCCGCCCGAACTGCGGGACCGCGCCGGGCGGATCGCCGAGTGCTTCCACCTCGACGCGCCCTCCTGGTACGGCGCCGAGGACCACACGCCCCACCTGGCCGAGGTCGCCGACGCGGTGTGGAACCGGCGCCGGACGCGCATCCGCTACCTCCGCTGGGCCGAGCCACACGAGAACACCCGGGTGGTGGACCCGTACGGCGTGGTGCTCAAGGCGGGCGCCTGGTATCTCGTCGCGGGGCACGCGGAGGCGGAGGGTGTCGGGGACCGGGCGCGGATCCGTACCTATCGGGTGTCGCGGATCCTGGATGCGCAGTCCCTCGCGGAGACATTCGAGCGACCGGCCGGGTTCGCGTTGGCGACCTACTGGGAGGACTACCTCGATCGGTTCGACGACCGCCGGCTCCGCGCGTCGGCGACCGTGCGGGTGTCGCCGGTCGGGATGCGGCGGCTGGTGGAGGCACTGGAGCCGGTCCTGGTACGCGCGGCCCACGCGAGCGCGACCCGCCCCGACGTCGACGGCCGGGTCGAGCTGGTCCTGCCGATCGAGTCGGTCGACTCGGCGATCACCACCCTCCTGCCGTTCGGCGGCGAGGTGGAGGTGCTGGGGCCACCGGAACTGCGGGCCGGGATGCGGGCGGCGGCGGTCGCGTTGGCGCGGGTGTACGGGTGCGCCGATACCGACGCCGACAGGTATGGGTGATGTTCGGGCCATTTGCGCGGATCTCCGGCCGGAAGCGGCCGGATACCAACCGGATGGTGGACTTCCGGATATTGCATTCTTTGCCGTAGCTATACCGATCCCGGCGCCCGGGCGCCGGTTCGACGTGCACAATCAAGCCTTTGCCGATGGATCATGAAGGACGCCGACCCCGATCGGGCCGTCGTTCGGCATGCTCTCTTCGTGCCCGTGGCATGACCATCCCGTACGCAACCGACACGTTGGCGAAGCGGGTTGTTGCCCCGAGCACAACCCGGAGTCGCGGACGGCGAGGCCGGATCGTAGGGTCGCGTGCAACGCGGAGGCCGAGGGATCGGGTGGAACGAGGGATCACCGGATCGCGTGGTTGGACACCCGGGTGATCAAATGTCCGAGTGACTCTGCGGGGCGCACGTCCGATCCGCCCGCGTCCCGCAGTTGGCCCGAAGGTAGGGCCGGGCCAGGGCCCGTCCATCCCGATCCCGCCGCGTCGCGCCCGGCGGGATCGGGGGACGGGCTCCGGTGCGTCCGGCCTCCCCGGATCGACATCGGCTACGCCGGGCCCCGGCCGAGCGCACGCGACCAGGCCACCTCGCGGTCGAGTTGCCCACTCGTGCGGAACAGGGTCACCTGGTGCGTTTCGGCCAATACCGCCGCGAGGCGGGTCCGGTCGGCCGGCTCGAAGCCCAACCGCCGCCAGAACGGGCCGGATCGGCGACTGAACAACCAGGCGTGTCGAGCGCCGGCCGCAGCGGCGCGGTCGAGCGCGAACCGAGCAAGTTCGAGCCCCAGACCCCGTCCCCGAGCCTCCCGATCCACCGCGACGCTACGAATCAGCGCGTGATCACCGGCGGCGGACAACTCGAAGCCGGTGCTCCCCCGCACCCTGCCGCCACCGTCCCGCAACAGCCACAACCGCACGCCGGCCGCGTCGAGTCCACTGAGCGTGAGATCGGCCCGAACCAGGAAGTCGTGCAGATCGGGAACGTCGCCGGGGGTGAGGGGCGTGAGCATGCTCGCGGACCCGCCGGGCTGCCGGGCGCCCTCGACATCCGTGACCTCGTCCGAACCGTTCGCCGCCGTCCCGAGATCCATGGCGCCGATTCTACGAAGCCGCCGCACCTCGAAGCGGTGCCGGATCCGCTGCCGGCGCCGAGGGTTCGAGGGGGTGATCGGGTGGGCTCGGGCGATCGGGTGGATGGGCGGATTGCCTTACGCGGTCCGCGAAATCGGCTCGCGTCGATGATCACCCGGTAGGTGATCATGCCTATGGTTGACGCGATCGAAACAGCGTCTTGCATGGGGGACCGTTCATGATCGTCGAATACATCCGCTACACGATCGCCGAAGCCGACGGCAGCGAGTTCGAGGCCGCGTACGCGCGCGCGGCCGAGTCGCTCGCGGCCGCGCCGGAGTGTGTGGACTACGAGTTGAGCAGGTGTCAGGAAGAGGCGTCCGCCTACATTCTGCGGATCCGGTGGAGTTCGACCGACGCGCACCTGAACGGCTTTCGCAAGGGTGAGTACTTCGCCGCCTTCTTCGCCGCGATCCGGCCGTACGTCACCGCGATCGAGGAGATGCGGCACTACACGGTGACCGACGTGGCGGGCAAGGGCGGTTCGACGCCGACGCTGTACGAGTGGGCCGGGGGCGCGCCCGCGTTCGAGCGACTGTTCGGCACGTTCTACGAGCGGGTGGCCGAAGACGAGATCCTCGCCCCGGTGTTCGCGAACATGGACCCGCGGCACGCCGAGCACGTGGCCGCCTGGCTGGGCGAGGTGTTCGGCGGCCCGTCCGTATACAGCGCCGAGTTGGGTGGGCACCGGCACATGGCCTCGCGCCACCTGGGCCGGGGGATCACCGAGACGCAGCGACGTCGGTGGGTCACGCTGCTCCTGGAGACGGCGGACGACGTGGACCTGCCGGCCGACCCGGAGTTTCGCGGCGTGCTCGCGTACTACCTGGAGTGGGGCACCCGGATGGCGATCATGTACTCCGGGCCCAACCCGCCGCCGCTCCCGGAGTCGCCGATGCCGCGCTGGGACTGGGGCCTGACGCCGCCGTACCTGGGCTGACCGAACCCGGGCCGCCACGCGGGCCGCCGGGCGGTCGCAGGCCCCCTGCGGCCCGCGCGGAACGCGCACGCGGGTCGCGAGGGCGGTTCGGGGCCGGCGCCCGGTGGAATGCAAGAGGGATCAAGGACGGATCGAACTCCGGACGGTGACCGGGTGATCAGTGCCGAACCTCCGGATCGACTACGCGCGTCGGCCACGGAGTGCAATCGCATGGCTCCTTCTCCGCTCGCCTACATAACCGACCAAACGGGCGTACGGCGTGGTAAACCCAAAATCTGGGTAAAGGTCGCCACTGCGCTTGGCAAGGATTCCCGTTCCGACCCGACCGCCCCCTCGTCGCATCGACCGTCGACACGGCAGCATCTGCGGCGTCGATGTCACTCGTGACAGATCCGTCACATGGAGGAACACCCACGTGAAGAGACACACTCTCGTCGCGTTCGCCGCCGCCACTACGCTGGTGAGCGGGTTGCTGACCCTCGCTTCGCCGGCTTCGGCGGACGACTCGCCCGCACCCCAGGCCGAGTCCGCTTCCACCCCCATCGCCTGGAAGAACTGCGGCAGCTCGAACTATCCGACGATGGAATGTGGTTCACTCCAGGTCCCGATGGACCACGGCAATCCCGGCGGCCGGCAGATCACCATCGCGGTGTCGCGGATTCCACACACGGCCGCGAAGTCGCTCGGCCCGCTCCTGGTCAACCCCGGCGGCCCCGGTGCGCCGGGTCGCGGACTGGCCGGCTACGTCGCGAAGAACCTGCGCCCCGAAGTGGCCGCGCAGTTCGACGTGATCGGCTTCGACCCCCGCGGCGCGGGTGCCAGCGAGCCGCACCTGGACTGCGTCCCGGGCTTCAACAACCCGGTCCGCCCGGACACCGTCCCGGACAACTTCGGTGACGAACTCACCAACATCAAGCGGGTGTACGAGTACGCCCGGGCCTGCGGCGACAAATACGGCGACTTCCTGAAGCACATGAACACGCCGGCCTCGGCCGCGGACATGGACTCGATCCGTGCCGCCCTCGGGGCCAGGCAGATCAGCTACTTCGGTTACTCGTACGGCACCTACCTCGGTGCGGTCTACGCCAAGCTGTTCCCGAGCCGGGTCAAGCGACTGGTGCTGGACAGCATCGTCGACCCGAGCAAGGACAGCGTCTGGTACGGCGGCCAGCTCACCCAGGACGTGGCGTTCGACAACAACCTGAAGGCCTTCTTCGGTTGGGTCGCCAAGTACGACGCGAACTACCACCTGGGCACCGACCCCGCCAAGGTCGAGCGTGCCTGGTACACGATGCGCGACCAGCTCAGCAAGGCCCCGGCCGAGGGCGTCGTCGGTGGCGCCGAGGTCGAGGACGCGTTCGCCCAGGGCGGCTACAACGACTCGACCTGGGCCGAACTGGCCGAGGGCTTCTCGGGATACGTGGTCGACCACGTCACGGCCCCGCTGCGCACCGCGTACGAGGACCTGGCGGGGGCGAGCCCGGGCAACGACAACATCAACAGCGGCTACCTGGCCACCCAGTGCCGCGACGCCGCCTGGCCCAAGGACTGGGCGACCTGGCACCGGGACGCGGTCAAGACGTACGCCAAGGCACCGTTCCTGACCTGGAACAACGTCTGGTTCAACGCGGCCTGTGCGTTCTGGCCGACGTCGAGCCTCAAGCCGGTGAACGTCGCCAACGACAAGCTGCCCAAGACCCTGCTGTTCCAGGCGACCAACGACGCCGCGACCCCGTACGAGGGCGGCGTCACGATGCACCGGCTGCTCCGCGACTCGGCCCTGGTGGTCGAGCAGGGCGGCCGCAACCACGGCATCTCGCTCAGCGGCAGCAGCTGCCTGGACGACTACCTGAACGAATACCTGGTCACCGGCAAGACCCCGAAGGGCCGGGGCCACGGTCCGGCCGACGCGGTCTGCCAGAAGCTGCCCGACCCGGTACCGAACCCGGTGGCGGCGGAACTGACGGCCGCCGCACCGAAGAAGGCTTCCAAGACCGCTCTGTAGGGCGGTACCACGGCAAGCTCGCAACACGGCAACACGGCAACACGGCAACACGGCAACACGGCAACACGGCAACACGGCACAACCGGTACGTCCGTACGGGCCCGTCGCTTCCGCGGCGGGCCCGTCCGCGTTGCCGCGCGGGTGCGTCGCGGCGACGGCGATCGGCGCGCCGGCGGGTGGGGGCGGCCCGATCGGGGGAGGGGCGGGGATGGTCGGTGCCGCGGCGGCTTCGGTGGTGCGCCCCGGTCAGGATGCGCCGAGCCACTGGGCCAGGTACGCCGGGATCTCCTGGTCCCGGTCCGGGCGTACCGGCCCGCGGGTGGTGGTCAGCGGGACCACGCCGGCGTAGTGCGGCAGGTCGAAGTCGTCGGGGTCCTCGGCCAGGCCGTGGTCGCGGACCTTCGCGGCGACCTGGTCCAGCTCCAGTCGGAAGACGGCGGTCTGCGCGTTCTCCTTCGGGCTGGGCGGGCGGACGTCGTCGGCGCGGCCCGGGACCAGGTGGTCGATGATCACCCGGTAGGCGTGCATCTGCTCGTCCGGGTCGGTGACGTGCACCAGCGGACCGTGCGCGATCACGCAGCGATAGTCCATCGAGTGGTGCATCGCCGAGCGGGAGAGCACCACGGAGTCCACGTGGGTGACCGAGACCGCCACCGGCAGCCCCTCGGCGCCGCTCGCCCGTGCGGCCAGGGCGAGCTGTCCGCCGCTGGAGGTGTGCAGGTAGAGCCGCTCGCCGTCGCGGCCGAACGCGAGCGGGATCAGTTGCGGCCGACCGCCGAGGGTGAACGAGACGTGCGCGAGGAAGCCGGCGTCGAGGATCGCGTGTACCGCCTCGACGTCGTAGCGCATCCGGTCGCGGTGTCGGTGGGGGGTGGTGGTGGCGGTGGCGGGATAGTCGGTCATCGTGAAGATCCTTTGTACTAGTTCAAATAAGTGATTGGAGTAGTACAATAGATGTGCATCGGGGGAGGATGTCAACGGCATAATCCGACGACCCCCAGACGCAGGAGAAGCATGGCCACCACCGGTCGCACCGCCGCCGACATCGCCGCATCCGTCGAACGCGACCTGCACGCGCGCGAGCTCGCGCCCGGCGACGCGCTGCCGCCGGTTCGGGCGCTCGCCGCCGAACTGGGCGTCAACGCCAACACCGTCGCCGCCGCGTACCGCACCCTGCGCGAACGCGGCATCGTGGAGACACACGGCCGGGCAGGCACCCGGATCCGGGCCCGCCCGGCGACCATCCGGCGCAACGACCTGGGCCCGCAGGTACCGCCCGGCACCCGCGATCTGTCCAACGGCGAGCCAGACCCCGTGCTGCTGCCGTCGCCGGTCTTCCCCGAGCCGAGCGATTGGCGTCCGCTCTACCGGGACGGCGCGCTGTACGAGCCGTTCGCGGAGGCCGCCCGTACGGTGCTGCGCGCCGGCGGCGTGGGCGGCGCGCACCTGGCCGCCACCTCCGGCGCGCTGGACGGCATCGAGCGCGCGCTCACCGCACACCTGCGGCCGGGCGATCAGGTCGCGGTCGAGGACCCCGGCTGGGGCAACCTGCTCGACCTGCTC
Source organism: Embleya sp. NPDC059213 (assembly GCF_042754445.1). Taxonomy (NCBI): domain Bacteria; kingdom Bacillati; phylum Actinomycetota; class Actinomycetes; order Kitasatosporales; family Streptomycetaceae; genus Embleya; species Embleya sp. NPDC059213. The sequence continues at coordinate 8,322 of NZ_JBHZAV010000036.1, read as the reverse complement.
GCCGCGCTGAACCTGACCCCGCGGCCGATCCCGGTCGACGACGACGGCCCCGACCCGGTCGCGACCGAGGCCGCGCTGCGGGCCGGCGCGCGCGCGATGGTGGTCACCACCCGCGCGCAGAACCCCACCGGCGCCTGCGTGTCGGCCGAACGGGCGGCCGAACTGCGCCCGATCCTGGCCGCGCACCCGCACGTGGTGCTCCTGGAGGACGACCACGGCAACGACATCTCCGGCCTGGACATGCACACCCTCACCGGCGTCGGCATCCACTGGGCGCACATCCGCTCGGCGTCCAAGGCATACGGCCCGGACCTGCGCTGCGCGGTCCTGGCGGGCGACGCGGTGACGGTCGACCGGATCGGCGGCCGACAGCGGCTGGGCCCCGGCTGGGTCAGCCACGTACTGCAACACGCGGTCGCCCACGCGTGGACCGACCCCGAGGTGGCCGAACGCATCCGCTTCGCGCGTCGGACGTACCGGGTGCGCCGTACCCGACTGATCGACGCGCTGCGCGCCCGCGGGGTGGCCTCGGTCGGCCGGACCGGGATCAACGTGTGGATCGAGGTACCGGACGAGACCACCGCCGTGGCCGGCCTGCTCGCCCGGGGCTGGGTGGTCGCCCCCGGCTCGCGGTTCCGGATCACCTCCGCGCCCGGCCTGCGGATCACCGTGGCCACGCTCACCGCCGAGGAGACCGAGCGGCTGGCCGACGCGGTGGCCCTCGCGGTCCGGACCGGGGCGGGGCGACAGACCCGGTGATCACCGAGGGGTGGATCATGCCGTGGATGAATCGTCCGGTATGAGAGGTGGGGCAAACCGAACCCCGGGGTCGGGGGCTGTCACCCTCGATCCGGGTGCCCCGGGCCGGGGAGCATGAGCACACTCCACCATCACGATTGTTACGCCTTGAGGATGCCCGCCATGTACACGTTCCTGAAGGCCCCGTTCACGAAACGAACATGGGCCGAGACCGGCTACGCGATCCTCACCTTCCCGCTCGCGGTGTTCGGCTTCGGTGCGATCTTCCTGTTCTCCGTGTTCGGGATCGCCCTGACCGTCACCCTGATCGGCCTGCCGATCCTGGCTCTCGGGGTGATGGGTGCGCGGGCCTGGGGTGGTGTGCACCGAGGACTCGCCCGCGCCATGCTCGGGGTCGAGACGCCGCCGCTGCGCACGTTCCGGCCCAAGCGCGGCCCGCTCGGGCTGCTGGGCTCGTCGCTGGGCAACGCCGAGGGCTGGCGGGCGATCGCCTACCACCTGATCAAGTTCCCGCTGAGCGTGGTCACCGTCGTGATGACCGGCGCGTTCTGGTGCTACGGGCTGGTCATGCTGGCCTACCCGCTGCTCATCGTCGTGTTCGACCCGCACACCACCGACTCGCACGGCGTCGACCGCCGCTCGGGGGTACAGATCGGCGAGGTGTACTTCGACACCCTGCCGCTCTCGCTCCTGGTGAGCGTGTCCGCCATTCCGATCCTGCTGCTCGCCCCCTGGGTGGTACGCGGGCTCGTCCAGCTCGACCGGTGGCTCGTCCCCGCGCTGCTCGGGCCGACCGAATCCGCGCAGCGCGTGGCCGACCTGGAGGAGACCCGGGCGATCGCCGTCGAAGACTCGGCCGCGACGCTGCGCCGGATCGAACGCGACCTGCACGACGGCGCGCAGGCCCGACTCGTCGCGCTCGCGATGAACCTCAGCATGGCCAAGGAGAAACTGGACGCCGAGGACACCGAGCGTCCGATGGACGTGGACCGCGCGCGCACGCTCGTGGACAGCGCGCTGGGCAACGCCCGCGAGGCGATCGTCGAACTGCGCGACCTCGCCCGGGGCATCCACCCGCCGGTCCTGGACCAGGGCCTGGACGCCGCGCTGGCCACCCTGGCCGCGTGCAGCGCCGTCCCGGTGGAGGTGCACACCGACATCGACGTGCGTCCACCCGCCACGATCGAGACCATCGCGTACTTCTGCGCCGCCGAACTGCTCACCAACGTCGCCCACCACTCCGGCGCGAGCGCGGCGGTCGTCCAGGTGCGGGTTCGGGAAGGCCGGTTGCTCATGGTGGTCACCGACAACGGGCACGGTGGCGCGAACGTGAGCAAGGGCAGCGGCCTCACCGGCCTGGTCGAGCGGGTGCGTACGGTGGACGGCGTCCTGCGGATCGTCAGTCCGCCGGGCGGACCGACCGAGGTGACCGTGGATTTGCCGGCGCGAGGGTGAGCGCGGACCGAGGGACGGGAAGCGCGGACCGAGGGACCGGGGCCGAGGGGCGGTCGGGGCATGGGACGATCGAGCCCATGCGCATCGTCATTGCCGAGGACGCCGCGATCCTGCGGGACGGCCTCGTTCAACTGCTCCTCGACCGCGACCACGAGGTCGCGGCCGCCGTCGCGGACGCCGACGCCCTGCGAGCGGCGGTGGTCGAGCACAAGCCGGACGTGTGCGTGGTCGACATCCGGATGCCGCCGACCCACACCGACGAGGGCCTGCGGGCCGCGATCGACATCCGCCGGGACCACCCCGGCATCGGGGTGTTGGTCTTCTCGCAGTACATCGAGACCCGGTACGCAGCCCAACTGCTCGGCGGCAACGCGGCGGGCGTGGGCTACCTGCTCAAGGAACGCGTGGTGGACACCCGGGACTTCACCGATGCGCTGGAGCGGGTCGCGGCCGGCGGCACCGCGCTGGACCCCGAGGTGGTCACCCAGTTGTTCGGCGCCGGGCTGCGCAGCGGCGGCCTGAGCACGCTCACCCCGCGCGAGCACGAGGTGCTCGGGCTGATGGCCGAGGGGCGGACGAACGCGGCGATCGCGAAGAAGCTGGTGGTGACGGAGCGCGCGGTGGAAAAGCACGTCGGCAACATCTTCACCAAGCTCGACCTGCCGCCTTCGGACACCGATCACCGGCGGGTGATGGCGGTGTTGCGGTATTTGCAGCTCTGAGGGCGGCTTCGAGAGCGCAGCCTTCGAGGGGGCGGCTCGGAGAGTGCAGCTCCGAGGGAGCGGCTTCGAGGGAGCGGTTCCGAGAGTTCAGCTCTGAGGGTGCAGCTCCCAGGGGTGCGATTCCGGGGATGGGAGCGGTGTGGGATGCCCGGATCTCCCCCTCCGTGATCCATGCATCCCACACCGTCCTCGGGCCGACCGCGGTGCCGGCCCCGGGGCGGATCGATTCAGGGCAATACCGGTTGCTCGGTTCTCAGGTCCGCGCCCGCATGTCCACCGCGGTGCGCGCGCCGCGCACGATCGAGGTGAACGCGGGTGGTGGCGCGGCCGGTTCGTGGTCCGTCGCGGGCACGAACGTGCCCATCTCGTGTCTGCCCGTGCCGCTGTCGTCCGTACCGCGCGCGGTCAGCGCGACGATCGCGGACAGCACCGCCGCCAGGATGCCCGCCGTCGCCGCGGGCACGGCGAGTCCGCGACTCACCGGATCGTCTTCCCCGGCCGGGCGGCACGCCACGCCTTGCGCACCCCGGTAGCGGTGCTCCGCCGCCGCCACTCCGGCGTCGGATGCCAAGGCGTGGCCCGGTCGTTCCGAAGGCAGGTCGCCGCCTCCGGCCGGATGTGCCGCTCGTCCGTCGCGCTCCACCACGGGATGCGCGTCATCGAACCCGTGCCGCTCGGGTGGCCGTCGAACCGGGTCGGCCCCGTGGCCGGCCGCGGGTCCCGCCGCAGCCGCCGCGAGCACGGGGCGGGCGCCCGGTGGCCGCCGCCACCGGGCGTTCCCGCATACGCCAAGGGCACGGTGAGCCGTGTCCCCATGGGCACCGGATCGGTGGGAGTCGCGCTCTCGCTGCGGTCGAACACACGCATGTGCGACCTCCCCCGAAACGCCGTGCCCGCCCCACCCCGGGCGGGCACGGCGTTTCTCGAGGCTAGGGACGTTCCTTGTGGGTTTCCTGTGAACGGGCCGTCGGGGAAGGAATCTTCCCGGTGCGCCGGGTTGTCGCGCGTGATTTCGGTACGCCGGCCCGGGGTCGGGACCCAACCGGGACGGAGTCGGTGCCGGACCCGGCGGCGACGCCGGTGGTGTCGGATCCGCCGGTCGCATCGGTGGAGCGGGGCGCGGGTGAACTCGTCGGCTCCGGGGCCCGGATACCCAACCAGGCGCGTTCCCGCGCCGCGACCGGGTCGGCGCGCAGCGGCAGCACCACCTCGATCCGGGTGCCGTGTCCCGACGGTGGCACCCCGACGGTGACCCGGCCGCCGTGCAACGCGACCTGCTGGGCGACCAGGGTCAACCCCAGCCCGGCCCCGGGGCTGTCCGGGCCACGTCGGAATCGCTCGAACACCACCTCACGCAACTCCGGTGCGATACCCGGCCCTTCGTCGTCCACACACACCACGCCGCAGTCCATCCCGGGCAACACCTTCACCAGCACCCGACCCGCCCCGTGTACCAGCGCGTTGCCCACCAGGTTGTCCACGAGCAGGCGCAACCCGGGCCCGAGTCCGTAGACGACCACCTCGTGCGGTGCCTCGACCCGTACGTCGACGGCCTCCGCGGCGGCCTGTTCCTCCGCACCGGGCCGGCGGGTCGGCGCGGCCCGGACCGCCGCGTGCGCGACCTCGCCCAACTCCACCGGCCCGAAGGCCGATGCGTCCACCAGATCGCCCTGGGCGAGCGCACGCAGCGCGGTCAGTACCGACAACACCCGTTCGTGGCCCACCCGGAGGTCCGCGACCACGTCCTCGCGCTCGGCCGCGACCAGGTCCGGATAGGTGGCCAGCACGTCCAGATCGGTACGCATCCCGGTGAGCGGGCCGCGCAGTTCGTGGTCGACGGTGGCGGCGAACGAGCGGGCGGTCTCCAGCGCTTCGCGGGTGCGTGCGGTCTGCGCCGCGTACCGGCCCAGCACGTCGTCCAGGGTGCGGCCGAGTTCGTCCACCTCGACCACGCCGGAGGGTACGTGCACCGCGTCGTGCGCGCCGCCGTCCGGATCCAGCCGGGCCGCCCGGCGGCGCAGCGCGCGCAACGATCGGGTGGTCGCGGCGCCGGCGGCGAGCCCGGCCAGCCCGGAAAGCGGCACCGTGAACGCGGTCACCACGTACACCCGTCGGCGCAACAGTGCGGCCTGTGCGTCCGGTTCGCCCGAGGGCACGAACACGTACAACGCCCCGGTCGGCAGCGGCCGGGTCACCATTCGCCACGAACGCCCGCCCGCGTGAACGGTCACCGGAGACGGCGCGCGGGCGGGCAGCGGGGTGTCCTCCGGCGGCTGGGGCCCCACCAACAACGGTCCGTCCGCGGTGTCGAAGCGGACGCCGACGTCCAGGGCCAGACCGAGGATTCGGTACTGCCGGGTGCGGATCGCCTGTTGGCGCTCGTCCAGGTCGGTCCGGGCCAGGAACCGGGCCGGTGGCGCGAGGCGTTCGGCCCGTTGCTGGAGTTGTTGTTCCTGGCGCTGCGTCAAGTCGTGTCGGGCCCAGCGCACCACCAGGGTGCCCGCGCCGAGGACGAGCAGCGGCACCAGCACGGCGACCGACAGCGCGATCCGGGTGGAGAGCTTCATCCGGGACCGCCCGAGGGACGCAGGACGAACCCGATGCCGCGCACGGTGTGCAGCACGCGCGGTCGGCCGCCGGCCTCCAGCTTGCGGCGCAGGTAGCTGACGAAGGTGTCGACCACGTCGGTGCGCACGTCGAAGTCGTAGCCCCAGACCCGGTCCAGGAGTTGATCCCGGGACAGCACCAGACCCGGGTTGCGGGTGAAGACCTCCAGGAGCGCGAACTCACGGCGGGTCAACTCCAGGGCGGCGCCGTGGCAGGTCGCGACGTGCGCGGCCACGTCCACCGCGACCGGGCCCACCCGCAACACCGGTTCGCCGGCCCCGACCACCGGGCGGCGGCGCAGCAACGCCCGCAGTCTCAGGTCGAGTTCGCGCAGATCGAAGGGCTTCACCAGGTAGTCGTCGGCGCCGCTCTCCAGGCCCGCGATGCGATCGGCGGTCTCGTCGCGCGCGGACAACATCAGGACCGGCGTCGCGGCACCTCGGGCGCGCAGCGCGGCACAGACCTCGATGCCGCTGACACCGGGCATCGCCACGTCCAGGACCACGACCTGAGGGTCGAATACGGCGGGCGGGGCCGGGGCGGCGGGGGCGATCGGCGGTGCGGGCACGATCAGTTCGAGCGCGCGGGTGCCGTCGGGGGCGAGGGTGACGCGATATCCGGCCAGCCGTAGACCGCGCTCCAGGGCACGTCGGATGGAGGGGTCGTCGTCCACGACCAGGACGTGCGGCGGGTGCTCGGTGTCGGGTTCCGCGATCACCGGGTCGCGGCCCCCGGCTCCGCGGTGGCGGGTGTGCGCGGTGTGTCTTGTCTGTCGAACGCCTCGACGCGATGTGTGCTGGCCATGTCGTCGGCTCGACCCATGTCGTCCCCCGGAAGGCTGTTGCCGTTGTCGCCGAAGTTGTCGGTGGCCAACCTATGGGTGGAGAGCGGGTGGTGTACGCCGAATGACGGCTCGTCAAACGAGTGGTGGGGGAGGGGGGTCGGGGTGGTTGGGCGGGTTGGGGTGGTCGGGAGGGTTGGGAGGGTCGGGAAGGTCGGGAGGGGCGGGGGGCTCGGCGGCCTCGGAGAGCTCGGGACGCGCGGTGGGCGCGGTCGGCTCGGTGGGTGATGTGCCGGGTGGGGGCTGGGGAGTGTCCTGGTTGATGGACAGCCAGCGGAACCAGTTGGTGCGGTTGATCGGGATCTGGGGGTTGTGCAACAGCCACAACACGTGGCCGGCCTGATCCCGGGTCCACGGCTCGCCGCTGTCCTGTGCCTTCGTCAGCCGGGCGCGCAGGTCCTCGCCGTCCACGACGCGGGCGATCCGGGAGTACTCGCGGTCCTTGCATCGATGCCGGCGGTACACCACCGCCTCGACCAGGTCCACCAGGCGGCTCCGGGCCTCAGCGTGGTGCCCGGGGACGGCCAGCAGCCGGATCAGCCGCTGCTTGGTGCTCCAGACCTTGGCGTGCCGGGTCCATTCGGTCGGGTACCGGGCCTCCCACTCCAGATAGGTCAGTGCGTACGGCAGCCCGCCCCAATCGGGCACCTCGGCGGCGGCGAGCGGCTCGGCCAGCAGCGCCGCGGCGGGCGTGCGCAGCCACGCGGCGCGGAAGCGTTGCCAGGCCGTCTCCTCGGCGGAGACCGAGCGGGGCACCCGCAACACGACCGTGTCGTAGGCGGCGCGGGCCTCGCGGGTCTCCCTGGCCACCCGCAGATAGTGGTCCAGGGCACGCCGGTGCGCGATCTCGTCATCCGACACAAGCGCGCCCATCCACCCCAGCCGGGCGTCCCACTCCTCGACCGCGCCTCGTTCCATCACGCCGACGATCTACCCAGGTCGATGCGGAACAAGTCCGCCACGGGGCGTGCGGGGGGCTGGGTCGTGGGCGCGGGGGGTCGGTCGGGGCCGGGGTGGGGGTGTGGGGCATGTGGCTGGGCGTGGTCGCGAGCGCAGCGAATCGAGAAGCCCGAGACGCGAGCCGGGCCCGACGCCTGAGCCTGGGTCGTGAGCGGAGCGGGCGGGTGGGGGGCTTTCGGCGATGCAGCGTTGCTTCTATTGGGCGCCTTCGGCGCCGGCTCGCGAGGCACCACTTTTTTGTTCCGTCGCGGGCTCCTCCACAAAAAAGTGGCCCCTCGCTCGTGACTTCGTGTCCCTGCGCTTCGCTCCGGGCCACGAAGTCAAAGTTCTGCGGCTCCGCCGCTCTCCGCGCTGCGCGCGTCGATCGCGCGGCTTGCCTGTCTCGGGGGCGCTGACGCGCCGGGGGGCAGCGTTGTTCGGCGGCCTGGGGAAAGCCTCAGGCGTTGGTGCGGCCGATTGTTCGTGGTCGGTCGACGGCCACGGTGGGGGTCGAGGGGCCGGAGCGGGCCGTCCCGGTGCCCGTGAGAACGCGGCTTCCGAGCCATGGGCAACGGATTGAGCGCGTGGGTACGCCGGGCAAGCCGTCCGCACGGGGCCGCAGTCGGCGACGTTTCCTTGAGCGCACTGTCGATCGCGTCCACCCACCGCGAAGCGGTCGGCGGAGCCGGGTTGCAGGCGCAGCGGACCGGAGGCGCCGAGGCGCGCGGGACCGATGTCGTGGAGGCAGCGGAACGACAGGCCCGAGTCGAGGGTGCGTGCTTTGACCACGGCGGTGGCCAAGCGTCCAGAGCGCGCCGCCGAACAACGCTGCCCGCCCCGGCGCGTCAGCGCCCCCGACCCAGCCCCACCCCGGTGATCGACGCGCGCAGCGCGGAGAGCGGCGGAGCCGCAGAACGTTGACTTCGTGGCCCGGAGCGAAGCGCAGGGACACGAAGTCACGAGCGAGGGGCCACTTTTTTGTGGAGGAGCCTGCGACGG